>DASCRS010000041.1:0-3852 GCA_034402455.1 Candidatus Poseidonia sp.
GGTAATGTTTCTTGGAGTTTATCGCGTATCGCGAAGACCATCTCGGCTGGTGGTTCAACCCAGCGACCTTTACCAACCGCATCCACCAATTCTAACGGAATGGTTTCTTCTGGAATAGTTACGGGTTTTCCAAACTCAATATATTGGTCGGTTCGGAAATATTCTCGACGTCGGTAATGAAGGCCGACTGGAAGAAGGGTTGGCATAGGGAGGTTGTTGGCTTTAGCCAGCGCCGCCGCAGCAAGGACCGTTCGAAACGGCCCAGTACGATAGCGAATCATGTGAGAATTGTCATGGCTTGTTCCTTCTGGAAATAGCACGCAACCAAAACCATGGGTGATGCCGCTGGCAAGTGCAAGCAAGGATCTGCCGTTGATGTGCTGGGCTTCTTCTTCAGTACATCCTCCTCGGAGAAGTTCGGCCTTGCGAACGACGGGTTGGACTGCAAGTTTTCGCGTCCACCAACCCAAAAGCGGCCTTGTGACTAAATCATGGCGACCACCAACGACAAATTCCTTTGGATGTTGAAGAAATACGCCAAGGGGGTCCATCAATCCATTAGTATGCCAAGCGCAACACATCGAGCCGCCGCCCTCTTGTGTTAATGGTGTTTCACGAGATGTTGATGTGGTCCTAAATTGGATGGCTGAGACGCGCCTGCACATCCAAAAAGCTACTTTCGTCCAGAAATAGGACCCCGGTATCGTGGAGTCGTATGTAGGGAGGGGGGTTGCAAGCAATTTGTCCATTCTCATTTTCTTTGCTGAGGATGAAAGAGTTGGGAGTTCCTCTCCATTGTGAATCAACTCTTCTTCATCTGTAACAATAGTTCCCATCATTGCTCAACCCCTTGTAACGCGACAGAAAGTTCAGCAAGTTCTGAATGATTTGGCTCGCCTTGGGGAAGAGATGGCCACATTGCCATGAGTGTTCCCCCGCCATCGTTCTCATTTCGAGGGAGAACATGGATGTGAACGTGTGGTACTTCCTGTCCTGCAAGTGGGCCATCGTGAATACAAACGGTAAAATCGGTGGTTGAGAAATGTTGACTAAGAATTCGTTGCACTTCTAATACACCTTCCATCAATGCTACGTGTTCTTGTGGATTGAGTTCAGATAACCGTTGAACGCCTCGTCGTGGAATAACTAGAGTATGTCCTGCTCGTCGTGGAAATATGTCAAGGAAGGCATACCATTCTTCGCCTTCAGCGACTCGATGGGAGGGGATTTCTCCTTGCAAAATTCTCTCGAATAGCGTCACCATCGCTTCAAGCGAAGGGCCCCCTGCCTTTCTTCATTGTGGAGGAAGAACCCAGTGTCCGCCTTCGCCTTTCTTGAGGGCTAACATTCCTACCTCTCCTTGATGGTCAACGGTATTATGGTGAAGAAGGTCTTCGTTTGTATTCTCAAAATCACTACGCTTGAATGCCCCACGAGATTCTTCTCTTGCCATTCCCGATTGTGTGGATGCGATGAGCATTCTAATCGAGGCTTGGGTTCGGAAAATTTCCAGTAAATTGGTGTTGGCGATGAGTGAGGTTTGATCAACATGAATAGACTCTGCTAAAACTGCTGCAGATTCAAGTTTCGTTAAAAGAGAGGATAGTGAAGCATTGGAGTTACTTGAAGAAGAGGTTAGAGCGGCTTGGACAGAAGCCATTACGGTTCCACAACGCACAACATGAGTTGCTTCGGTGTCATTCATCATTGCAGAGATGTCCACAGTTGATTGTTCAAGGGCGTCCATTATTGGGTCTGCTGAGCCAAACGAACGGTCTTTTACCCATTCTCCAGCGTGAGCACCAGCGGCGAGTCCTGATGATAAGCCATCCAACATCCGGTTGCCTGGAAGGGCCGCTGCCCCATGCATTCCAGTGCATGCGGCGTCTCCGGCTGCATAAAGCCCAGTAAACCATCGAGCCCATGTGCCGATTACGCATCGGCCGTTGAGATCAACTGAAAGTCCACCAATTGTATGGCTGGGAACTGGTTCCAAAGCAACCGTTTGACGATTCATATCAATGCCTGTTCGTTGCTTAACCAATCTGAAAATCGAGCCCCACCAATCGGCATTTCCACCCATTTCGCGTGCATCAAGAACAGGTTGTGTCGCTGCCTCAATTGCATTGCTTGCTTCAATTGGATTCATTGTGTTAACATCGATGAGGGCGCCACTTGCTTCGTGAACGAGTGCCCCTTCGTTGAGAAGGTCTGTGGGGAGGAAGAGGTTAGTTCCCTTGATGGCGAGAGGGTGTTTCATGACAAATTCCATGTCCCGAAGAGGGACTCCTGCTCGGAAAGCCATATCCATTCCAAGGCCAGTGATGCCGCTAGTGAAGGCTCCTTCAAATCCTTCATCTGCAATGATAAGAGCTTTGCACTGAAGGCCGATGATGTTTCCATTCAACATATCTAAGACGGTGATTCCAGTAACTGCTTGATTGTTGTGAACCAGCATAAGGGGAACTTGGTCGCCGCGTCGGATGACTCCGCGTCTCATGCATTGCTCTTCGCTAATTTGTTGCAATTCTCTAGGAGTTGTGCTTCCAGAACCAACATTCCGGGGTTGGGAATGGCCTAATGATTTTCGTACCAGGGGTAGGCCTTGAGCGTCTCTGCGAAAGTTAACACCTCGACGCTCCAGCAAATCAACAATCTTCACGGCTTTTGCTGTTGTTGAAGAAACCGTGTCTTGGTCGCAAAGAAATTCGCCACAACGAATGGTATCTTCACGGTGACCTCGATTATTCAACTCCTGAAGGGGAGCTGATAGCCCTGAAATGGGGGCCATTCCCGGCTCGCCAAGGCCCGTTGCTGACATCAGCAAAGTATTGGCTCCTTCCTTTGCAGCTTCGGCAGCAGCATGCAATGCTGCGGGGCCGTCTCCTAAAACGATGACATCCCATGCTTCCATGACTTTCCTTCCGACATTCTTGGCGAAGCATTGGCCCGCCATAAGGAGCGCGCTTCTCTTACTTGTGATAACGCATCATTTTTGAATCATTTTGGAGGTCAAGAATGGTTTTTGGGCAGTGGTTTTGATGCCCATAAACGTGCGTGTTCCAATTTCTTATTTTTCTGCCTATAGTGGCTACTGTTTCGATTTTTCACAATCGTGCGTAAAACTCGAGATTCAATTACCACGCCCTCGTCATCTCTCAAGATTACTTGGACATAACGCTCGCCTTGCAATTTACCGCTCCAAGCAACGCCAAGCCACAAAACAACTCCTTTTTGCAGGTAGCGAGGGACCCAATCCAAAGCATCATCTTCGCTTGCAGCATTGAGTTCAACGGCGTGTCGTGGAGGTGGGCACGGTTGGAGTTCAAAACGATGGTCGCGAACTACTGGCTCTCCGCCTGGACAAACAACCTCTATACGGGCAACCATTGGATTAAATGATTGATTATTCAAAGCGATGAACAAATGTCCTGTCCCCTCTTCACACTCAGAATCCAAAGCCACATCCATCCTCCATGGTGAACGCAGAAGTATTGGTGAACCAGAAAGAAGATCCAATTGAAGGCGTTCAAGAAGGCGGAAAGCGCTTGGTTGCCAAACACGAGCATGTTCAAGCAACCGTTGAAGGGAGCGCCAATTGAAGATTGATGTTTCATCTAGGAGGATTTTATCCAACGCGTCTGGCCGAATAAATTCTGTTAGCTCCGCCAAGGCTTTCTCGTCCGAAAGTTCTTCGTTTGCGTGAAGATGTAGGACATAGAGGACCCGTTCCCAGGATTGGTCCTTATCATAGCCGGGAAGGATGCTTTTTCTAAAGGCAGTGAGCCAATCCAACCATTCCAAATACAGGTCGGGGTCGAGGTGAAGGACGATGAGTTCGCCCAAAATGGA
>DASCRS010000042.1:0-4838 GCA_034402455.1 Candidatus Poseidonia sp.
CTGCAGTACACTCGACGAGAGCCACAGTTGTGAAATTGGCGAAACATATACTATCTCCAACAACGACTCTAAGACCATGTTCTTGTTTGATTACGACGAACTCTTTGGACCCCTGTTGGAGGATTCCATCGGCCTAGGCATTATGGCTGCTGTTTCTGGGGGTGCGGGATGCTGCTCAATGTGCATCGGAATCATAGCACTCATCATAGGATTGACGCGACTTGGTAAAGATAAGCAACCTCAAGTGGCCTATCAAATGCAATGAAATGTTCATTCAAAGTTTGGACGACGCTTTTCCAGGAAAGCTTTGACTCCTTCCTTGAATGCAGGTGTTGTTCCTGCAGCCTCAATTAGAGTTCGCTCATGATTGAGATGAGTCTCAAAGTCATTATCGGTTTGGACATGTAACAAATGCTTGGTGGCCTCTTTGGTATGCATTCCCCATGAAGACCAAGTGACGGCCCACTCATGAGCAGTTGCGAGCAATACATCTTCATCCACAAGGAGGTCAATAGCACCGTGAGAACAGGCTTCTTCGCCAGACCAAATTTGGTTTTCAAGGAAAAAACGACGGGCGACTGGTTCTCCAACAAACCTTGGAAGAAGCCAGGTCGTCCCTCCATCAGGAGAAAGTCCCATTCCTGAGTAAGAGGCGGCCATACGAGCACCTTTGGTGCCGATGCGAGCATCGCATGCAAGTGCTAAACCTAGGCCACCACCCGCAGAAACTCCATTTAGTGCTGCAATTACAACGGTAGGAGAAGTTCGCATGCGGATGAGAAGTGGATGAAGTATTCCGGTAAGTTTACGAATTAATTCGGGGGCATTCTCATCATCAATTGATTGTTGAAAAGCATTGATATCCGCTCCAGCAGAGAAAAATTTCCCTTCTCCAGTAAGTACAATTGCTCTAACATCAGAGTCGCTAAGAGCAGTATCGATGGCTTTGGCGATTTTGGGTAAAAATTCCATTGAAAACGACTGTGTAGAGGCTTGGCCTCCCATGCGTATCAGCCTGATACCATCTGTGGTTTCAATTTCAATGGCCACGCTATCACCTCATAACTTAACATTGACATTCTTGACTTTCGTGTAAAATCGCAAAGCATCTTGACTTTGCTCAATGCCAATACCTGAATGCTTCCATCCAGTGAACGCGGTTTGTGGAAATGTGATAGGATACTCGTTAATGGAAACCATTCCGCACTCTAAATCACGTGCCATACGGTGTCCTCGGCCTAGATCGTTGGTCCAAACACCGTTCAATAAACCGAACGGCGTGTCATTCGCAAGTTCCAAGGCTTCCTCATCAGTACTGAATGCGGTCACAGCCAAGACAGGTCCAAACAATTCATCTTGGAAGAGGAGATGGCTTCGGTCAACACCTGTAACAACGGTTGCTTCCATGAATGCACCTTCACGCTCAAGGGCTTTTCCGCCGAGAACAAGTTGTCCTCCTTCAGTAAGACCTTTCTCAAGTTTCTCCAACACTTCTGCACGGTGATTAATGTGAACAAGTGAACCCATACGAACGCCCTCTTCCATACCTGGGCCAACAGGCCATTTTGAAATCTCATCACAAACTGCCTTAACGAGGTCGTCATGAATCTCTTCATGGACAAGCAAACGGGAACCAGCCCAGCACATCTGTCCAGCGTTCATGAAAATTCCAAAGCAAATTGCCTTGGCGGCGTAACGAAGGTTCGCATCTGAAAATACGATATTTGCGCCCTTTCCACCGAGTTCAAGAGTAACTGGTGTCAATTGTTCGCTTGCCTTTGCCATGACGGTTTTTCCAGTTGGAACGCCACCTGTGAGGACAACGCCATCTACTCCACTATGTCCAGCAAGAGCGTCGCCAGCAAGAGCACCTGAACCGGTAAGAACCTGTAAGACGCCAGAAGGCAGGCCAGTTTCAGCCTCATCAATCGCCTTTGCCCAAGAGAGCAAGGAAAGAGGAGTCCATGATGCAGGTTTCGCAATTACCGTACAACCTGCAGCAAGAGCAGGCGCAATGGAGCGAAGAGCTAGTTGAAGCGGAAAATTCCATGGAATGATGTGGGCAGTAACTCCCAGCGGTTGCCGTAAAGTGTAATTTAGACGAGGGCCTGGGACAGGGATTGTTTTTCCCTCGATTTTATCGGAAAGACCTGCGAAATATTCCAATGTCCAAGCGCCGTAGCGAATTTCGGAAAGCGCTTCACGGAATGTCTTTCCGTTATTTGATGATTCAATTACTGCGAGTTCCTTCGCCTTCCCGTAGGTCACTGCTGCCATTTTGTTTAGGATTCTCCCCCGTTGTGCTGGGTCCATGTTCTTCCAATCTTTATGATTGAACGCTGCACTAGAGGCTGCTACACAACGATCTACGTCTTCAACAGTCGCCCGAGGAACGGTAGCCATGACTTCGCCGGTTGCGGGATTCAGTACATCGCTTGTCGCACCGTCTGATGATGCTACCCATTCTCCTCCAATCCACATTGTTTCTTCGCCCATGTCCCGTCCATGAGGACTCGCTTCAAAGGCACATCGGTGTACCATCCACTTCCCAAATGTACTCAAAAACACCCATGGAGGGGCAGAAGCCTCATGTGCTCATCCCACCACGTGCATCGCATGACCCGACGGGTAGGTTTGGCGCGAGCAACGGTGAAGACACTCGCCACACGCCCTCCAAGATTGTTGGTTATTGCTGGGGCAACTGGCGTTGGAAAGTCAACTGCTGCAGTAGGTCTCGCTTCAAGAGCAGGTTTCACGCGCATGATGTCAACCGATGCAATTCGCGAAATTATGAGAGTGAGTGACCCTGAGCATAACATTCCTGCACTCCACCGTTCATCATTCTCAATTGGTGAGAGTGGAGAAGCAGTTATTGATTGGTCCGAAACATGCTTAGCAGTAGAAGAAGGAATCCATGCAACGGTTAACAGAGCGCGAAGAGAAGGAATTGATTTGCTTATTGAAGGCGTACACATTAATCCAAGTGCACGACTACTACGTGCTTGGGAAGATGCTGGAGGAATCGCATTTGGTGTTGTCATGAGTGTTGATGAAGAGCGCATTCACAAAGATATGCTCAAATCAAGGGATGCTCAATCATACCGTAGAGCAGACCGTTACTTGGCTGGATTTTCTCGGATTCGTCAGATTCAGGATGGCCTAATAGAACGAGCGAAGATAGCACGATGGCCAATTGTTGACCCAACCCGTGTGGACAATGATGTTGAACGAATTTTTACTCTCTTCAACCGAGCCATTGACGAACATGGCCACCCCTAATCACACATCAAGAGTGAAAGCGACATCAATGCTAAGCATTGCTCCGCCGTCTGAAACACCTAGCTGAGCGGTGATGCTGAGTTGATTCGGGGTATTTTCGGTGATTGAAATATTGGTAAGTTTAACTTCCACTCCTCTCAATTCACCGTGATGAAGTAAATCATCGTGAACAGTTCCAATTGCCAATTCAGCGGCGTCACTGCCTTCCAGTCCGCCCGCAATCCACATATCTGTTCGGGCTTGGGAAAGTGATTCAATGGATTCCATGACCTCCTCTGCCGTTACAATTACATCATCTGATGCGGCATCATGGGGGATGGTCAGTCCAGCAACCTTCACTCCAAAAATAGCCATTGAAAGAAGGGACATTAGGAGGACTACTCCAGTTGCAAGCAACATCTGAGCACCATCTCGGCGGACCAGGTCATTTTCTTGCATCAAGCGCCACCTCCACGAGACCAAACATCAAGAGTTACGGTCCATGCATGTGCCCCAACCACGACCAATTGGTGAACGGCAACTGTTCCGCCCGATGGTGTACCGACAGTTCCATGAGGTGTTGATACTGAACTATCTTTGGTCAACCAGCAATTTGCTTCTTTTCCTGGGGCAACTGCAGATTGCAGTAATTCACAAACACCATCGCGATCATCACTTGCAAGCAATTCTTCCAACCTATTATCTCCAGTGATTTCGGCATCGAGCCCCAAGCCATAACGAATGGCATCGCTGCCCGCCATTTCTAGAGATGCATCTAAGGCTACCGATTGAGAGTCTGGAACATGAACGCGAATGAGAAAGGTGGCCGACATAAAGAATAGCCAAAACAACGTCAACATCTCAAGGATGTGAATTTGACCTTCGTCGTTCTCCCTCATACCATCACCCAAAGAACAGCGGTGGAGGAACGAAAGTTCCTTGCGAAGGGTTGAGACCAGGGACATCGGTAACTCCTATCAAATCGGGAGAGAATGCAACGAAGTTGAAGACTAAGAGAGCAACAAGAATCATCATTCCTGAATGTTTGAACCCTGTTGAAAAGCGCCCTGTTGCCATCAAACCTGCCATAGAACCGTTTCCAAGGGCTTGCATAGTAACTCCATAGTAGAAAATCGTTAGGAAAAACAACGGGTCAATGTTTCTGATGGTCATGTTTCCGATGGTTTGACCTCCGCTATCCCCTCCACCATCACCGCTTGAGTTTGAACCCGCAATTGCAGGAATAAACACCTTTGCAAGAACGACAATAACTCCGAGGAAAACAAAGTACGAAGTCCAAATAACGGCAATATACGACCCAATGGCACGTTTCCGTTCACCTTCAAGGAACTTCAGCTCCCGAGAGTCGTTTGCTGCCGTTACGAGAATATCTGAAATTTTACCTCCAGCACGGTCTGCTTCTGCAATGAGTGTAATAGCGCGGAGTACAAGAGGCGTGCCGACTCGCTCTGCAAATTGGAGGATGACTTCGCTGAATTTGATACCCCAACTGAGTTGGTCTGACATCTTTTTGACTTCGTCATTCAAAGCGCCGTATTCTGAGGTTGCAAGTGTTTGAA
>DASCRS010000043.1:0-4979 GCA_034402455.1 Candidatus Poseidonia sp.
ATTGCCACGAAGTGGAGAATACATGGCGTACATAACATCAACTTCCTGAATGATTTCACTAAATTCTTTGGCAGAAAATGCACCAGTAACCGTGGCCTCAATCTCTCCAGCCTCTACAGCATCCATCATCAAGCGACGGACTTTCGGTGCAGCCACTCCATCGCCTGCGATTCGAATTTTTGGCCGTTCTAGTATGGGCATATTACGAACACTTGCGAGGAGGAGTTCAAAGGATTTAATGTCCCGAATACGGCCCAAATAGCCCACTGTCCATCCTTCTTGGGTAGAGGTAAGAGGTTCTGGAAAAGGTGGCATGGGTCGGTTTTCAACGACATTTCCATAGAGTCCATGGTGTTCAAGCCACTCTGCAAATCCACGTTCTGAACCCCCATCCACCTTTCCACTGCTGGTGATTATGCATTCAGATTGTTTTGCTCGCGATAACATTTTTTGTTTGAATTGGCGGCTAACCCATGAACGACTGAGGGAATTTGGAGCCTCCATTCTTACCCATGTATGTTGCAGGTCATGCATATCAAAAACAAACGGGACCGACTTTGCGCGCTTTAATGCGATTCCTACCTTGAGAGTATCGGCATCATGGCAATAAACAAGTTCAGGCGGGTCATGAAGTAGTGTTTCCCGCACCTTTCGCGTGAATTTTTTCAATCCCATTAGCGTGGATATCCGCCCGCCGTAGGGAACAACTCCAACGCGATACCTCATAATACGAACACCATTGATATTCTCGCTCAGAGGGTAATTTTCACTGCGGTCAAAAGCATGGATAGTGACGCGATAACCTGCTTTTGCAAGCCATGTGGCGTGTCGTAAAACACGTGGGTCAGGGGCGCATGGATTTGTCACCACCATCGCCACTCGGACCATGACTTTGCGATACCGTTCACCGCCATGAGGTGTTCCCTTCCCGCAGGTGGGACAAAGCAATGCATTATGAGCGGGACGCGCATGGATTTCAACAGACACCCATAGGGTGAGTGATTCTCGTGGTAGACCAACTTCCAAACCTCGGCCGAGAAAGCGAGATGCTGAGTGCCATGGGCCTTGAGAGAATGGATGAACTGTTTTCCGACATCCCTGAAGGAGTGAGATTCAAGGGAGAACTCCCTCTTCCCCCTCCGCAGTCTGAAGAAGAGATTCTAAGAGATGCCCGTCGTCTTCTCGGCTCCAACGTTGCAATGGGGAGTCGTGCTTCTTTCTTGGGTGCAGGATTGTATCGCAATTATATTCCCGCCTCGGTGTTTCAACTCATAACCCGCGGTGAGTTTCTTACCGCATACACCCCGTATCAGCCAGAAGTTAGCCAAGGAATGCTTCAAGCAATGTGGGAATTCCAGACGCTTATTTCTGAACTGGTTGGGCTACCAATTGCCAACCTTTCGCTTTACGATGGTTCAACAGCAGCCGCTGAGGCCCTGACATGCGCCGTTCGTGTTCACAACAAAAAAGCAAGCCAAGCCAATACCGTCTATGTGTCAGAGTTAACCCCTCCCGATAAGATGTCAGTCATGCAAAATTACTGTCAAGGGGCAGAGATTATCATCAAAAAACTTGAGCATAATTCAGATGGTACGCTCAATCAAGAATCGCTCAAGGAAGCCGCAGGTTCTTGTGGTGTTTATCTTGAGCAACCCAATCCTTTGGGTATTCTTGACGAAGGATTGGTTTCTACCAAAGAAATCATCGGAGAGCACACCGCTTTGATCATTGGAGTTCAACCCGTCTCGCTTGGAATGGTTGAGGCACCTGGCCATTACGGCGCTGATATCGTTGTCGGGGAAGGGCAACCGCTTGGAAGTCCAGTGACTGGAGGAGGTCCTTTGTACGGGATTTTTGCATGCAGCAAGCCCTACTTGCGTTTAATGCCAGGAAGAATCGTTGGACGCTCTGTTGATGTTGACGGCAAAGAAGCCTATTGTCTCACTCTGTCAACCCGAGAGCAACACATTCGGAGGCATAGGGCAACATCCAACATTTGCACTAACGAGACCCTTATCGCTCTCATGGGTGCTATGCACATGGCACTCCTTGGGCCAGATGGATTACACGAACTCGCTTATCGTAACGCTACTGCATGTCAAAAGGCGAAGGAAGTTTTGCAAGCCACTTCTGGCGTGCGTATTGTTCATGATACTCACCACTTTAACGAGTTCGCGATTGAAATTGCTGGCTCTGCCAAAGACTGTCTTGCTTACCTAGATAAAAACGGCATCATTGGAGGATTTGACCTTGCGAGATGGTATCCAGACATTACCAATCAAATTCTCGTGACCACAACGGACCAAACAACGCTACAAGATATTGAATCCCTTTCCGCCCAATTATCGATGTGGTTCACCCATCAGGGGGTGAGTGTATGAGTCATTTATTTGGTCACCATGGTGCTCCTAACACTGGCTATAGCCAGCCTGATAGCATTGATTCCAACATCAGCCCCTCAATCCCGAGTGCTCTTGTCCGCAAACACGCCGCACGATGGCCTCGTTTGTCTGAACCTGAGATGGTTCGTCATTACACATGGCTGTCCAAACGTAATTTTGGAATTGAAACGGGATTCTATCCACTCGGCTCCTGTACAATGAAACATAACCCAAGAGTGAATGAGGTCATTGCCCAACTTCCAGGAATTGCAGACATCCATCCACATCAACCAGAAAACCATCTCCAAGGCTTTCTTTCAATTTATTATGAGATGCAAAATATGCTGGAAGTATGTTCTGGTATGGACCAAGTGACCCTTCAACCAGTTGCTGGTGCACAAGGAGAATTTGCTGCAGTTCGTTGCATTCAGGAATATTTCAGACTTCGTGGAGAATCTCAAAGAACGAAGGTCATTGTACCAGATTCTGCTCACGGAACGAACCCTGCAAGTGCTGCGATGGCGGGTTTTGAAATCGTCGAGATACCAAGTAGAGAAGATGGGTGCATCGATCTCGTGGCGCTCCGTGCAGTTGCAGACGAAACCACAGCTGCTATGATGATTACAAATCCAAACACATTGGGATTATTTGAAGCGAACATTTCCGAAGCAAGCCAAATCGTGCACGATGCTGGCGGGCAAATGTATTACGATGGTGCGAATTTCAATGCGATTCTTGGAATTACATCACCAGGCTTGATGGGCTTTGATGCCGTACATTTCAACCTCCACAAGACCTTCGCTCAGCCTCACGGAGGTGGAGGTCCTGGTTCAGGCCCAATTGGAGTAAAATCACACCTTGCAGAATTCCTCCCTGGCCCGCTCGCCACACGACGCTCTCCTAGCGCTGAGGAGCAGTCGCTTGCCGTTGACGAATATTGGTATCACTGGATGGAGCCTGCGAATAGCATTGGTAAGGTTCAGCAGTGGCACGGTAACGCTGGGGCTGTGATTCGTTGTTGGGCGTATTACAGACGCTACGGTTCGGGTCTCAAAACAATGTCAGAGCATGCTGTTCTCAACGCGAATTATCTCCGACATGCCATTCACACTGCCGCCCGTAAAGGAGGAGTTGACCATCTCTTTGTTGACGGTGCTAAAACGGAAGTGGCCAAACACGAATTTACACTTTCCATGCAGCCTGCTAAGGAACAATTTGGTATTTCTGCGATGGATGTGGCTAAAGGACTTCTCGACCGTGGCTATATGGCTCCAACCGTTTACTTTCCGTTGGTTGTTCCTGAATGCATGATGATCGAACCCACTGAAACCGAATCAAAGGAGACTTTGGATGCCTTTGCTCAGCATTTTACAGAGGTTCTAAAGGTGGATGCTGAAACACTACATGCAGCCCCAATAACCACTCCTGTACGCAGAGTGGATGAAGTCTATGCCGCTAGAAATCTTTGTCTTCGCCATCCCTTTGACGAATGAAGACAAAGCGAAAGTGCTAATGTGAAAATTCCCCAGCACGGTACATGTCGGTAGAAGGGTACAAGCAGAGTGGCTGGAAAGTCACCTCTCCAGAGGCCAATTTTACTGTGACTCTATTTCTCTTCGCTTGGTCCCTATTGCCCATTGGTTTCATGAGCATAATGCTTGTTTTTCATAAATTTGAGGACTTTCGTTTACCGATTATGGCGTTGAGTGAAGCCCTGTTATTGTCGGCGTTTGTAAGCGGCCTTTCACAAAGAAAGGGAAGTATATACGATGTAAATATGCAACTAAGCGGCGTCCTAATTTCAATCTCTGTTGTCTTCCTTGCCATTCTGTATCTTGGTGAACTTGAGCATTGGTGGTGGATAGGATATGCCTTTTGTATTGGCTCGGTTCCGTACCTGTTCGTATCACTCAGCGCCATGGCTGGTTGGAGTCATCCAGCATATCAAATTCCTTGGGAAGCAAAAGCAATGGTTCCGATTGATGAATGTCTGACGGATTGGAATATTGTCACAGCACGTTGGTCATCTGGAATAATGGCGTGGAAGAAACTTCAGCGAGCAACAGCGATTATGTATGGTGGTAAGAATGAGGATGAATTACACCTCAATATCGAAATTCTAGCCTCTCAAAGTCAAGAATTTTCTGATGAAGAATTGGGTATTCACTGGAGTCGGTTTGGTGTTGAAAATCATGCTGAAAACAGCGAAGAATGAGTCAAATTCCTCGTCTTCCTCAAGAGGCATCTAAATGAACCACCCGCGCCGGCAAGGTAGCATGGATGTGACAATTCTACTCGGCTCGTCTTCAGACCTCCCCATCGCTGGGAAGTGCACTAAAATTCTCGAACATTTTGATGTCCCCTACCAACTTCGTGTTGCCTCTGCTCATCGCTCCCCTAAATTTGTCGAAGAAATTGTTGGTGACGCTTTGGACGCTGGTTGCCAAATTTTCATCGCAATGGCAGGGCTTGCTGCGGCTTTGCCAGGTGCGGTTGCAGCATTGACCACCAAGCCAGTAATCGGTGTGCCCTGCGGGGGAAAGGTGCCCTATGATTCACTTCTTTCAATCGCACAACTTCCACCCGGCGTTCCAGCGG
>DASCRS010000044.1:0-3803 GCA_034402455.1 Candidatus Poseidonia sp.
GGCATTCTAATTGTTTTGAACGACGATAACAGTGTGAAAGGCGTAATTGGTCAGCGACAACTCATCAAAGCACTCAGTGAAGGAGTTGATGCTTCTTCTGCCTCTTGCCATGAGCATATGGAAATGGACTTCATGCTTGTTCACCTCACCGATTCTCTCAAGAATGTCCTTGCGGATATCAAAACGCGTAGTCCTCAAGCAGTCGTTGCGGTAGATGAAAATGAAGAATTTGTTGGTTATTTCTCACCTGGCGACTACCAAGATGCTGTCAATTTGGTCTCAAATCTTCAAGACCTCAAAATGTAATCAAGCAACGAGTTTGATGACGCGCTGACATCCCGCGCATGCAAAACGATGAGGGCGTTCTGTTGTTGTGACTGCGTTTGATACTTGACATGCTGGGCAGGGAATAGAGGGGTAAGTGGATGCATTCTGGCGAGCATTTTGAGGACTTAGTCTTGGACTTGAAAATGCGGTTATCCACCAAACCAGTGCACTTCCAACAATCGTTCCACCAATCACAATCGAGTTGTAACCAAACATGTAAATCAAACCAATAACAGGTACAAATACAAGCTCAAAGTAAACAAAAGAGCGTTTTCGTTGCCGGGTGATTCGCATTGTGATGGCAAAAGCAATCACCAAACCGAATGCAGAAAGAAGCGCAATTATCATTGGTGCAAAGGGAAGAGCCTTCGTCGGAATTGCCCCTAGGCGGAATTCCTCTTCTTGCTGAAGTCCTTTACCTTCAAGTTGGATTTTATCACCCCAAGGCATTCTTGAAACCGACAAATCAAGTTCCTCTGAAAGTTCCAACTCACTGTAACTAAGCGAAGATAGGGCTGAAGTGGTAGCGGTTAAGGAGAGGGAAAATTCACTCCACAGGCGGGCTGGCTGAACTACCAAAAAATCCTCTAGTAGTTCCATCCTCTTATCGCCTATGACATATTCCGTTGTTGAAAACCTCAGTGTCACGGGATGATTGACAACGCCATTTTCTCCGTTGAGATTTAGTTCAACCTGTATTGATGAAAATTCAGCAAAACTTCCTAGAAGTTCTTCAGCCTTAATTCCCAACCCATTTGAGAGGTACATCGGCCCGAGATTCACCATTTGACGTTCAAATTCCCCAACCTCATTAGGTTCAATACTACGGCTAATACGCTCTTGGTCTTTGACTCCGCCTGCGTTAAAAGCCCGCAAAGTTGTAGATAATGCTGGGTTCTCATCCCCTATGTGGTCAAGTCCCCATCTCATCCAAAATGCCATTTCATCCCCAATAGTGATCGTTGTGACTTTTTGCAAACGTAACCCACCGTCATCATTTGTCAAGTCCATTCGGATACCGACATCAAGAGAACTTCCGTCTCCATTTGTTCGAAGCGGTTCATCTGGCGGGTAATATGTCCCTGTGCCGCTGTTGCTGTCAAATGTTTCTATCTCAAAAGTTGTTGAACCAGTCATGGATGGTTTATCTGGTTGAAACTTTAATTCAACTTCAACCTCAATGGTTTCGTTTCCGCCAGCAGCCTGGTCCCAAGTCCATGTGACACGAACTGTATCTCCCGAGGCAGTCTCAATCGGGTCGCCAGTTACCGCTTTCCCGTTCACATTGAGTCCTATGGATTCCGCCAAGGCCAAGGTCGAAAGGCCCCATGGGGAGTCAAGTTTGACAGCAAGGTAAACATCCGAACCCTCAATTTCTGGTTCAGGCATCATAATGTCAATAATAGGTAGGGCACCCACAATCGAAGAGGCATCTTCTTCACTTCCCCACAAGAATTCCAGTTTGGCATCAGAACCTTCGGGTAGTGTGAAAAGAAGGCTCTCTGTAGTCAACTCCAAAACAACGCTGGACGATGAAGTAAGTGTGCTTGAATCAACTTGAATATCAAACACAAGGTTACCTTTTCCCTGTCCAATAATTGAACTTCCTGGATCTGTCTGCGCACTGTAACTATTAGAACCGATGTTGATGGTTGCAGTAGCGTTGATTCGAGCACCTGCGGCTCCGCTTACAACATATGCCATTGAGAAGGTCCATTCCGTGGAAGGTACTTCACCATCCCATACTTTTGGAAGTGTCCACTTCCCCACTGTCTCTTGAGATGAAATGGAATTTTGCATTTCTACCGATTGTGATTCTTCACCCAATTCAGCGAGGAAGGGAGTCAATTGCTTGTTGCTATCACTCCCTAGGAGATACAATTCAACTTCAGATGCATCACAGCAGACGACAATATCTTCACTTTCAGCCGCTTCTACAGATGGCGAGAAAAGCGGTAAAACCATCGCCCCAAGGAGGATGAAGATGAAGAAAGAAGCAGTACGCATATGACCTACAAAAGGCCCGATGATTCAATGGCTCATAACTTGAACTCTTGTTTGGGCTAGAATATGCCTAAAGTGCCTTTTCAAGAAGTTCGCCAAGTTCTTTTTCAAACAATGTCACCAAGGCTTCACCAACCTCGCCTTGGAGTTCATCTGGAAGTAGACGCAACCCGAGACGAGTTGCTGCCCTTGTCGCCTTCAATTCCGCATATAGGCTTCGTGCTTTTGAATGGAAATAATAAGACACAGCTTCCTTGATTTCTGCTTTCAAATCGGGGTCCTCTTCCACTTTGGCACGGATGTGTGCCTTGAGTTCATCTTTCACAAGATCACGAAATGCCTCAATGACAAGATCCTCAGTTGACATCAAGTCATTAATCTGATTTTGGATGCTTCCGGTCAACAATCTCTCAATGGCCATGGTGAGGGCATGGAGGTGCCATCTTTCAACCCGTCGCTTAAGATTACAGAAGTAAATTGCCAGTTTGCAGCCAATTATCAATCATTTTTGAGGCATGCAATCGTTCTTCATCAAATTCTTCTGGCCATTTTTTTTGTGCTGCAAAGACCTGACTAGCCAAGTCCACATCCTCATCTCCAACAAGCATCCTATTCCACAGTAATTCCTCCAAACGAGGGGTTGAAAGTGTTGGCTCAACCAAACATGGTAAGGCAAGTTCACTCAATGCTTGCGTACGCTCATCAACATCCATGCCGCTCCAAGCGCGATGCAATTTTTCGAGTCGTCTATCTGCTAGACCAGGTATCATTTTTGGCTCTGGTTTATTCACCTCTGGAAGAGAAACAACGCGGACACTTCCTTCTTCCTTAAGGTGCATATTCACCGCAGTATGAATCGGGTCGATAGCCATGTCGAGAGCCCCTCGCAGCCAAAGGCCCAACGATGAAAACGGCCTCATTTGGCGTACTCTTCTGCCATTTGGAGCCAAGCAAGCAGCAAGAGCAGATGCTTGAATGACGCAATCTAAGGCACCGTTATGGATTCTATTTTGTGCACCAAGTTGGACCTTTGCGGCTGTTGGAACCAGACGAATTTGCTCTTCTTCCTTCAGGTCATCTAAGTCCCATGTGTCTTCTTCCGAAAGAATTAGCACACCCAATCCAGATGCTGGCGACTCAATCGTCAAAGGTTCGTCCCGTGGGCGATGGTGGCTAGAAGGGTAGAGTCTGCGCTGATACTTGTATCCAGCATCAAGGCAGGCTGCTTCTAGGAAACCAAGAGCGAGGACTCCTTCAAGGCTTGAAGGTGCATGAAGGTGAATTATACTGGCTTCCTTCATACGAGTAGAATAAGCTCTCAATCGTTCCTTCAAGGCTTCGAAAAAAGGCGCCTCCAAAAGATCTCGCATAATGCCCCCGCTACCCTTAGGATGTTACCCCTCATCAACTTGACCTTGTTGAAGAATCGGTGCGAACATCACTCGACCATCAGTCGGAGTTCGTCGCGCTTG
>DASCRS010000045.1:0-4351 GCA_034402455.1 Candidatus Poseidonia sp.
GAAGATAACTGTAGAGGCTATTGTTGAGCAGTGGGCCCCCCTTTGCCAAGATGTATTGGCAAACGGTACCCATTGCCACAAGATCATTGAGGTTGGAGCCAATTGGTGAGAATTTGCAAATGGTCACCAGCGAGTTCCAATTCACCTGAGAATACCGCTTCAATGGGCCAGAATTTGGCGTCAGCAGCATCATCACCACCCACGGGTTCTTGAGAACCATCTTCCGTGATTTCGTAAACGACACTCACGATATGCTTACGCGGGTCTCGGTTTGGGTCGCCCATAACCATCAGAAGACGAGGCGAATGGCCATCAATCCCAGTCTCTTCTTTCAGTTCCCGAACAACAGCATGAAGTGGGTCTTCGCCTTGTTCAACAAATCCACCAGGTAGTGCCCAAGCACCTGCCATCGGTGGATGTTTGCGTTGAATCAATAGAACATAGTCGCCACGGCGTACGGCGGCGTCAGCAGCAAGAGCAGGATTGAGCCAGCCATTGCACTCATCGCAAGTAGTCATGTCATTCACCATAACGCCGTCCGCGTTCCTGATAGGTCCGGATGGCTTTGAGCAAATCTTTCTTTTGGAATGAAGGCCAGAATACATCGGTAAAATACAATTCAGAATACGCCATTTGCCACAGCAAGAAATTGGAGATACGCTCTTCTCCACTGGTTCGAATCACCAAGTCAGGGTCGGGCATATCGGCTGTGTAGAGTCGGTTTGAGACAGCCTTCTGGTCAATATCTTTCAGTTCAATATTCCCTGCAGCGTAGTCTTCAGCGATGTTTTGAATTGCTACAATCATCTCTTCACGGCTTCCATAAGCTAGGCAGACCGTGAAGACAAAATCGTCATAATCTTTGGTTTTGGCTTCAGCGTAATCAATGGCCTCAATAACATTTTCAGGAAGGAGTTCTCTTCGCCCGATGATGTGGACTTTGACATTATTTTCGTGAATGCGAGGGTCGTCTGCAATATCGCGAAGGCCTTCTGCATAGAGTTTGAACAGAATATCCAACTCGTCCTGAGGCCGGTTGAGGTTTTCAGTAGAGAGGGCATAGACGGTGAACCAAGGGATCTTGAGTTCCAAGACCCAGTCCAAAACCCGCTCAAGTTTTTCCTTACCGATTCGGTGACCTATACCAGTAGCAAGGTTGCTCTTCCAAGCAAAACGACGATTGCCATCCATAATGATAGCGAGGTGGTTGACCTGAAGGGGGTGTTCAAGGACCTCACGTAGCAACTTTGCCTGAACCGCGTGGCCCAGCACATCACCCATGCGTTCTGAGATACCCATGCTTCGCCCCCCCTTCTATGCTGAGGGCATACAGTGTTTGATTGCTCCCCTTGGACATTGAAGGAGTTTGCATCATATTTGAAGGGGAGAATGCGGTGCGAGTAGCATGGTGGATGAGCCGTTTTGGGAGATTCCCGTGCATTCACCAAATACGGCTCAATCAAAAAAATCGAAGAAATCTTCTCCGCAGGTAGAGGCTGATGTCTCGTCACCGGTTGAAGGTGATAGTTCACCGCCGTGGTATCCATCTGGATTGACCTCCGAGGCTCTTGACCCATCAAACCTTGAACTTGGAAGAAGAACACCTTGGGGCAGGATTTGGGGTTGGAATTACAGTGAGGCCTTGGGGGCGTCATGGTGGCAGAAATCTCCAGAGTCGTGGTGGGGTGTTTGGCCAAGCGAAGTGGATTCTGTTCGCATCATAGCACATACTCAAAACAAGATTATCCTTGCTCTTGATGAGGAATTTATCGCCCACATCTATCCGCTTCAAACCGGTTCTGATGTTTCTACGCTTGTTCGTTACAAGCCATGGGGTGAGATTCTCAAAGATGAACGGGTCATTCTTCCACTCGGTGGGTTGCAAAACGATAACGGCGACCAACTATGCATATTCCCTTATCATGAGATTCACACGCCTCAAGAGGTGGCTCAAAATCTTCAGAGCCGTAACGAGTTACATGCTCTTGGTGGTGCTGTTGGGCGCCTTCATTCTTCGTTAAAGCAGGAAGCAACTCCGAATACTGAATGGCGTTGGAACGCACGTCTCAAAGCGATTGAAGGGAGCCTGAAAACAACCACATTATGGCGAGCACCGCATACGAAACATGTTCAAGGCCTTCCACCGTTTAACATCAGTCTTGATGGAATTCTTTGGGGCGAAGATGTGACTCTTGTCCCTCAGCCACGACCCTTGGTCGACTATCTTTTGTGTGAAAGTGAACGCATGCCAGCCCTTTCAACCCTTGCGAATTTGGAACAAACCATCGCTCTACGAGGAGGGTTCAGTGAGTCCGTCCCCCGTGCTTCTTTCTATGCGGGCTGGGAGGTAAAAACTCCACCAACATGGGGCGGGCGTTTTCTTCGTAATCTCAAGGGTGGTGTTTGGATTTGGAGGTACGAGGCGATTCTACTTGAATTGGCGAGAGCCCGCGCTTTTCAACAACCCGAGGCAGAATCCATGTGCATGGATTGGCTCAACGATGTATCCCGTATCCAAGCAAAATTAGGAGTGCTACGAATGACAAATTTGGGGGCCAAATCTTCGTTGATATTGTTCTTAATTTCACTTGGTACAATCCTCTTTGCAGGTGGACCATTCACCGCTTCTTCGGTAGGAATTGGCAGGATTGTATTGACCAGTGTTTTCCTGTTTTTAGCAATAGGATTGCACACCTACACCGACCGTAACATTCCCGAACCGTATTGATTCAGCGCTGTTGACGGACACGGCCATCGTAGAATTCAATGCCGAGGTCTTCTGCTATGTTCTTGAGTCGGATGATGAATTTGGCTCGCTCTTGTCGCTCTTCTACGCCACCTGCAACATCCCAGTAGAGGTTGAGGTCAACATCAAGCGATGTTGCTGAAATCATGCTGACTTGACAGAATGAGGAGTCTTCCTTGAGGGTTTTTGGATTCTCTTTGATGTCGTCCATCACTCGGTCGCAAAAGCTTGCAACAGCGTCTCCGTCTGCATTGATGTCGAGATGGAATTTTGTTTGCCAACGGCGCCATCGGCGCTTGCCCCAGTTCTCAACGGGCGTGTTGACAAGGTTGGCGTTAGGCATGGTGATGATGGTATCGGCAGAGGTGCGAATCAAGGTTGTTCGCAGATTGATTTCAATGACTTCACCTTCAGCGGTTCCAACAACGATCCAATCCCCAACCTTGAACGGTCGGTCAAGCAGGACGGTAATCGCACCGAAGAAGTTGGAAATGGAATCCTTTGCAGCCAGAGCCAAAGCAAGGCCGGATATACCCAATCCTGCAATCAGAGACGTGAGGTCAAAGCCCATGGAATCGGCTACGAATACAGCGCCAACGAAAATGATGACGAACCTGAGTGTGCTTTGTACGGCAGAGATAAGTGTCTTTTCAGTGCCGTCAAGGACATCATCGTTGTCAAAGAGCGCAACGACATCCTGAACGATATTAACCAATCTAAAGGCCCATACAACCAGAGCAATGGCGATGATGAACTGGAGAATTCCTGGAAGGAAACTAACGGCCAAGGACGGCATGAGGATGGGTGAACCAGTTCGTTCCATATCGTCTATCATGATGTTGATGACCACCAAGGCCAATCCGATACCGACTGCAGTTCCAAGTGCCTTGTCTGAATCTTGGACTGTTTTGCCTTTGATGGCCTCAGAGCGAATCATGGTTCGCAGGACGGTTGGGGCAAAGCGCATGGTCAATAGTCGAACGATGAATATCCCGACCATGATGCCGAAAATAAGAACGATAGTATAGGTGGTGAATCCAAGAAATTCATCACGAAGAGCGGAATCTGTAGCGGGTGTCCAAAGGTCTTCCATGGCCATGCCACTGGGTTCTATGGGTTGTTCTTTTCCCTTCTACATTCAAGAAATACAATTCCCCAATCTGAAAAACATGGCCCTTTCAAAGGCACGAACGCTTCAAGAAGTCAAGCGGTTTGGAGTGAACGATAGCATGATGCCGGCCGCGACTAAAACGTCTCATCTCGTAGCACCACGTCCTTCGTTGGGGTACTTGATTTGCCTTCCTCTTCTTCTCTCATTAGCCAGCCCTGTAGCGGGCAGTATTGCTGTTGAGAATACAGCGGTTGAGGTCACACCAGATGACGTTTGGTCCGACGATTATGTCGCTTACGAGTTTCCTTGGGGTGGCGATGAAGCGATTCAGTTCAAAGAATATCACACCTACGACTCAATGCGAACACGTATGATGCGTCTTGCAGAAGATAATCCCGATATTGCCTCCTTCCATGAAGGCCTGAACGGCGGAACAAATATGCGAGGTCAGGAAACCAACGAAGATACCTACAAAGGATGGTATTACAACCATG
>DASCRS010000046.1:0-4868 GCA_034402455.1 Candidatus Poseidonia sp.
TTCACAGCGATGATTGGAACAATTGTCTTTGGGATTGGTGTTGATGATGCGATTCACGTCATGCACAGAATACAGGAAGAGGGAGAATCACCTCATGGGATAGCCTCTGCAATTGAGGAAACTGGTCAAACTATCTTTGAAACTACAATTACAACAGTTTCTGGAATTGGGGCTGGATTCTTAGCAGCATTCCCTGGTTTGGAGAATTTCTTCATGCTGATGTGCCTTCTCATCATATTTGCCTTCCTAACCAGTTCATTCCTCTTGCCTGCAATCATTACTGCTGAGCATGTAGCTAGGGCCAAGATCAACGGTCATCCTTCATGGATTGACTTTGGGGATGGCATCGCAGTATCACAGCCAACTGTAATGAAATCCCTTGACGCCATCGTCATTGATGAGCCGGTTAGAAGAGAGTAATCTCTTTTGCTCAGTCCAAAGTTTACCGAATTCTACTTGGGTTGACCCATTCATCCCAAGAAGAATCAAATCCAACATAATGAATCAGATAATCTGAACTTCTACATTCCCGAACGATGGCGTCCCACCACGAACCTTGCCATTCAACTTTAACCGCTTGACCTGGTTCAAAAACTTCTACATTGAATGGATGGTCTTCGGGCCTAGTAGTCCAGCCGGTAGGACCAACGATGTAAACGGTATTTTGTGTCTCCACACGTGCTGTTGCGCGTTCATCGTAGGTAACTGAAACAATGGAGCTACTTCGGAGGTTTTTAGCATCTCCAAGTTTAGGATGTGCGTAAGCGTGCCCGCGTATTTGACCATCACTAATTTCCGCATCATGAATGAGAACTTCTGGCTTGCTTGGTTCAGCATTTGCCAACATTTCAGAACCAACAAGGTATTTCGCCAATTCACGATAATTGATTTCTGAATCTTCTTCAATACCCAATTCCTGAAACTCATTCTTTACATCTTCCGCCGAGAGCGGTTCATCTCCTAATTCTGTCAAAATTACGAAATATTCTTTTGCAGATATCATGCCGCTGTTGTCTTCGTCAAACACTTTGAATGCTTCAATTAGTTCAAGCTCCGCTTCTGAAATATGTTCAACATATTCTTGAATTTGAGCGGATTCAAGGGCTAACTTTTCTACACGATTCCATTCAACATTATCTTCAATATCTCCATCGTCATAGTGAATTAAATAGGTATGGTTCTCGTAATCCTTTGCAATTTTCCCAGGATAGTATGTGCCATAATTTTTCCAATTTACCAGCACTTTATCCCCCATAACATACGGTGGTGATGCTGGGCGAATCGTCCCTGGTGTTGTGCCGATAATTACTGCTGGCTTGATTTGGACAGTATCGGAATAAGGAACTTCAATTTTATATGTCCCATCTGTGTTAATCCCAACGACCTTGCATCGATCCAACCATCGTTGATTGGTTGGACTGTAATATTCCACATGGTCACCGACTTGAAACGCAGCAGGTAGTTCAACCGCTTCGGAAGGTAATGTCGTCACAATTTCGGAAGGTTTGGCGTCGATAACACCGAGATGTTTCAATGCTTCAATAACCGCCGAGGTTACAACCGTTGGATCATTATTGACAACAGTGTTGTGTACAATGTCTCCGCTCATTACGGAGTCGTTCAGCGTGAAGTTTTTCGAGGCTGATTGCGTAGATTCATCAGAACTGGGAGGTGCTGGAATCCATTCCGAACCAGTCCACATAAATTTGCCATCTGGGCTTAAAATTGGGTCTACCATAAATCCCCATCACCCCAATACTCTTTGATTGTTCGGTAAAAATCTATGAGTGGAGGGAGTAGGGAGTAAGCCCCTTTCTGTTCCCTTTCGGTGATCGCATTCAACTATGCGTCCTACCTGTTCCTCGTCGTGCCGAGTTAACGGAACGGTTTGGACTTGCTCCAGCGGGGTTGCTCGTCTCATCGACGACAAGGCAATCTCGGTCTTTCAACGTCATTGTACACACCTTGCATCGTTCGTTTCTGCAGCATTGACCCAACCATTTCTGTTTGCTTCCTTATGTCAGCCGCCTGCACTGTGGAGAGGGGACTTTCCTCAGAGTCGAACTCTGTCAGCGATCCTCCTACTCCCTCCATGATGGACTGTTAATCTCTCGCATTTCAATGCGCCGTTGAAGAAAATCTTCACTGATAGGGATTTTCACCCGGTGAAGAGGCTGCTTCTGGAGCCCCATATGGTCCACTTGAGGGATTTGCTTCAACCCTTCTAGTGGCAGGAAGTTGCTGCCCGAAATTAATTGGCACTTGAGGGGTAACTTCTCGCCGTAATCCGTATACAAGCAATACCACAAGGCCCACAGAGAGCAAGCCAACAAAAGCAAGTAATGATGAATTTACACTCGCAATGCTACCGAGGACACCCTCACTACGTGGTTCGTCAACACGAACGGTAGCAGATTGAATACTGGGGCCGTTAACTATGTTGATTTCGAGCCACATGGTGCCGTCTCTAGTTGGTTTCCATGAATAATCGTAGAGTATTGTTTCACCGGTTTGGATTGCGAGCGTCCGAGCGTCAAGTTGAGTTCTTGCTCCCGTTGATTCTACAAGATTGACGATAACTTGGGCCTCTCCATCTGCCAAACCAGTATTGGAAATCATTGTCGCGATGCTCACATAATCTCCTTGATGGATGTCAGATTTTGGATCCATTTCTACCTTGGTAAACGAATATATTGGAACCCGCTGTTCAAGCGACCAAACACGAAGAGGAGAATCAATGTCATTAAACACTTCATTCACTTGATGGCCAGATTCATCCATACCAGTCACCCAAATGCGTAGTTCAACGGAACTGGTTCGGTAAACTGGCAACATCAGTTCATCAAGATCCAACACACAACGAACTGGTATTGATTCGCCATAGAGGCGTTCTCCGAGAATTTCCAATGGCAAACTACCATTTTCATAAATGTAGGAGTTGATACCTAATCCCGCTTCATTTAGGGACCAGTGCAGGCGAAGTGAGGATTCATCAAGACGAGCATTCTCCTTGAGGCGTAGTTCAAATTGTAGATTTTTCCAATCCTCTTCCTTTAGTTCTGAATTTGCGGATGGGCGATCTATTGCAGTTACTTGAGGCGCTTGATTATCCACTATGAACCAAATGAAAGCAGAATTATCACCACGATAAATCGCGCCGTTTGGAGCATCATAAAGACCCCCTGTCAATCCGTATGTATTCTCATTCAATGGAGCCATCAAGGTTCCAGAAAATGTACCATTAACTGTTTCTAGTACTGCGGAATTTTCTCCCAAGTTAATCTCAACATCGAGGTCCTGAACAATCGATTCACCTGTTCGGTACCAAAGAAGTGACCCTGAAAGGTCAAATGTCGTTCGCGGCTTAACCCAATAACCCATGGAATCTGTTGCTTCATTTCCAAGACTAACTGAAAGCGAACTTTCATCGAATATAATTTCGCTTGAAAACTTCCAGCCCAGTCGTTCAAGTGTAAAACGATTAGATTGACCTGATTGATCTATCATTGTAATGTGAGGGACTCGAATCAGTGAGGTGTCAGCATCGTATCCCCAATCGATTGAGAAATTGACTGCAAATGCACCGTTCCTAGAAAACAAATCATCTTCTTCTGTTGGTATCAGAGCACAGGATTCAATATTGATGTAATTATGAGATGAACTGCAAATACCAGAAGATTGATTCCAAGAGACCGTTGCAGGGTATGGGGTATTGGAGGCGAGCGATAGATTGATTTCAGAGATGTCAAAAATTCCATTCTTTTCCCAAATTGGAACTTGAATCCTGTTTGATTCACCTGGATGAATCCATGGGTTCAATCCTTGTTCCCAGCCGACGGATGCCGCACCAAGTGATGGAGCACCGTTGTCGTTAATTTGTACATGGAACAGAGGAGAAGAGTAAGAACCAGATTCTGCCATTAGATGCCCAGCGCTATCAGCAACCTCCAACCATCCAACAAAATAATCGCCAAGCGTTGCATCTGAAGTATCCAGAATCAAAGAATAAACATCCATGAGTGGAGTCAAATTCTGTGGTTGATTCAATTCATAGATACGAACTTCATCAGGGTCCATTGTTCCATCTTGGTTGGCGTCATCAATCCACGACATCCAAACATAAGATTTTGCGTGAGTTGGCAGGTTTGGCCTATCGCTGATTGTGAAATGCAGTGATGTCACAGGGCTTGAATCTCTATGGTCATATGTTTCAACATCAGATTCAATAAGTGTGGGTGCCACATTATCAAACAGGAAAGTGAATGAATTTCCAACCTCATAAGAGACTTCTTGCCCATGTAGTGGAAGTACTTCAACTCCAAGTTCCATTGAAGGGCGGCCTGTTGGGATACTGTATGGGAACAATGCAACACCATTGGCGTATGAGGAAGTCGTTGCATATTCTGTGCCATCGACCAAAAATCTGATCAATGCCTGTCCAGAACGCGGTGCCCCCTCATCAGTTCCTTCAAATCCAAGAACCACCTCTATGTTGACAACATCTCCAGCCCGAAGATAATTATGAGATGGAGAAGAACGAATTCCATTACTTGATAGTACAGACCAAGATTGAAGTGAAATATCATTTTCAACGCCTTGGTCGTCCCCAAGACCGAAACTCTTAGACACGGGCAACATCGGTCCCGAGGGGGAAAGGACGTTCACAGCGATTACCGCAGAAGGCTCGTCGTTCCATGAATCTGGGAACTTGAAGCGGTGGGTTAGTTCAAGGAAGCTTCCTGCACCGATAGCATCAATTAGACCAGATTCACCATCATCAAACCAAATCAACGGCACACCACTCGCTGTACAGGATGAGATGGTTACAGGGGTTATTGGTAGGGAACTAACTGGGCAGCGAATGTTAG
>DASCRS010000047.1:0-5650 GCA_034402455.1 Candidatus Poseidonia sp.
CATCTGATGAAGAAGAATAAGAATGTCACATCAAAGTCTGCAAAAACAGTTCTTACATCATACTGAGAACAAAAAATCAACTTATGTTCACGCGTACTGCTTACCAAGGAAACATCATCACCCAGTAAATCGCATCCCAGAAAGTGCATTGTATTGAGAGCATAACCGACCCAATCACTACTCTATTTCCGTTGGGTAAGGTTTGACGTGATGACCAAGCGAGCATCCCGAACCCAACCGATGCAAGCCCAACCATAGCAAGAATGCCAATGGTTAGCGCTGCAAGGCCAAAACTCGGGTCTTCAAGATACAATCGGGTTGCATCAATCCACATCATTGACGGAAGCAAAAAGGCTGCATAAAGAAGCATCAAGCGCTGGGTTCCTTTTCCATCAGCCTCTTTTCCAGGCCAGTTTAAAGAAGCAACATCATCCTCACTCCATACGAAGAAGAATTGGTACCACATTAGCAGATATCCAATTGCGGCAACAAACATCCATGGCACGATGAACTGTTGCATCGAAGAAGAGACATCCCCCCAGTAGGCAATCGGGTCATCAACAGCATTAACGCCCCGAAGGTACGAAAGCAAAATTAGAGGTCCCGTGAAAAACGAAAACCAAAAGACGGTTTTTCGTTTCATTCTTCGCCACCACCGTGAGATTGTGCTGAAAGTGCCGCTGTTCGGCGAAGGAAAGGAGTGTATAGGGCGGGCAATATCAGCAAACTCGACAGCAATGCAAGGACAATAGCGACCACGAAGGCCTGTCCGAATAAGCGAAGAGGAAGTAAAGCAGACAAATTGAGCACGGCAAAGCCACCTGCAGTTGTCAAAGCTGCTCCTCCCATGGCGCGCCCTGTCGTAGCGGTTGACCGAGCGACCCATTCGTGTGGAGTTGCGAAGGGGGTGTGTTCAGCCTCTTCCTCTAAGCGAGTGGTGAAGTGAACGGCATAATCAACTCCTAAACCTAATGATAGCGCTCCAATGGTAACCGTTTGTGAATTGATATTATATCCAGTATAGCCCATCAAACCATAGACCCAAACAACAACCATCATCAGTGGGATCCATGACACGAAACCTCGTTGCATTCCTTCCAAAACATCATTCTGATTGCGAAGGGTGTGAATTGCCGTTAGCATCAACAAAATGACAACAGCAACAATCGCTGTTGATTGTATAGAGGCACTGGCAACATCAGATGTAGTTTGGGCATTGATGAGGCTACGTCCACTGAGCCTCAGAGTGAAGTCGTCGTCAATATTTTGAGACGTGATGGCCAAAGAGGATTCCATTCGGTCAGCAAAGCCAACAGTTGCTGCCCAATCAAGAGTTTCTGCTTGGAATGATATCACTGTTTGTTCCCCATCGCGAGCAAGAAGACTCTTTGTCATCTCAATTCCGGTCGTATTTTCAAGTGCCCATGTTTCAAGCGCTTGCCAAGCATTATCATCGCCAGAATCAACAGCAAGAAGAAGACCATCTAGAGCACTATCTTGCAATCTTGCTTGTTCCAAAACATCCCAGAGTCCATTAGTTACGCCGTTAACATCTGGATTTCTTGCGAGTTCATCAGAAGTCATTCGCCATGCATCCCGACCCGAATCGGACATAATGTCACCATCAAGGACAATGTACAACGGAGAACGGCTGGTGCCAAATTCATCGCTAATTAAGAGGAAATCGCTTACAACGGGAACTGAGGTGTCAAGTTGGTCCCGCTGCTCAAAAGCAACTTCCAATTGTTGGAATCCAAAAAACATCGGAATGAGCAATACTACTGCGATAATGCCAACTAATTTTGGTCGTTGAGAGAGTGTTGCGATGTTATTGCTCACAGGACCGATTTTTACATTGCTGGCCTTTGCGAGAGGTAAGCGTTTAGGTGGCAAAATGAGCATCAAGGCAGGCAACACCGAGATGCTGAGAAGATAGATGAAGAACAAACCGATGGCGATGACGGTTCCAAAGACTTGCAAGAACGCAAGACTGGAAAGACGGAAAGATAAGAACCCAACAATGTCAGTGAAAATCGCAATCATCAAAGCAATAGAAGTGAGTATGGTCCCTTGACGAATAGCTCTTTGGCGTACAGCATACTCGAAATCACGAAGGGTTTTCCTGTCCATTGGATGGCGCTGCTCCTCATCATGGAGTTCCTCCCGTATACGAATGACAACGTGAAGACCATAATCCACACCGATGGCCAGCAGTAAAACGGGAATTGAATTCATGGCTGCATTGAAGGTCATCGGCACACCAGCAAATTGCAACCATCCAGATAAACCATAAGTGGCCAAAATAGCAAAGACTGTCAGGGTAAGAACATAGGCAGTTTCACGAACACTTCGGAAATTAAACCAAAGAATCACACCGAGAAGTAGCATGGCTGCACTAGTGAGAATTCCAATTTCCTTACCGACAGTGGCTGATGAATTCTTAGCAAACTGGGCAAAAGAAAAGGTGCGTATGTCCTCATCTCCAGTTGATTCAATCAGCCCCTCTTCAAGTGATTCTGCCCATTTCGTTAGGTCAACTTGGACCGAATCGATGACATCATAATCGTAATCAGCAGGTTCGCTTGAAACGACAAGAGTGACCATAACAGGACCATCACTCACCCACGGATTGTCCGAGTCATCGTTTGGAAGGCAGGAAAGAATGGCGGAACGAAAATCAACGCTTTGAAGGCCCAAAAGCGGGCCAAGTTGCCCCTGTAGCGGTCCTGTAACCGCCATGATTTGTCCAATTTCAGCAGAAGAATTCCTACCAGCAGAAGCGCTTTGCAATTGACCCGTTAATGCATCAAGTTCGTCAGAAAGATTGGCTCCCGAATCAAGTCTTGGAAGCCATTCCCCTGGCGTTCCAGCGTCCCATGAAGCAAGTCGTTGTGCCGTCACTGGCTCAACAGTGGGAACGGCCTGGGCCGCTACTGACAAATTTGACAAGGCGGCCGTAAGATTCTCTTGACCCTGAGCACTGAGGACCTCAATGACCGCTTGCTGTAGCGGCTCCAACCAAATTGAGGCTGTAGTTTCATCCTGTAACACTTGCCACTGCATGGCATTACTAGCAGGACCATTATTGGCCTGTGTACCGAACAATGGATAATGGTAAGGTTGGAAATTAGAGTCGTTAAGCATAGCTGCTTCAATATGGGCAAGATGTCCCCATGTGCTTGAATTGAGTAAATCATCCTCTTCTATCTCATCAATAACGCGAATAAAATCAATATTTGAGCGATATTCATCCTCCACTTCGTTCAGTAGATCTACACTGGGGTCGTCAGGAAACCACCCATCTTCACTGTTATCAAATTGAAGATGCATAGCACCAGATGCAAGAATTACAATACTGAACATAATAGCACCAAAGGCTTTTTTGGGATATTCAACACTAAACTCTGTTAGCATCATGAAAGGATTTCGCATAATTTTTGCACACCTTCTTACCTTATAACCGCCTGTTTTCATATCAATGAAAATGCATCATTTTAGTGCTTTGATTTCGTAGTGGTTTGAAATAGACTCGGCGCATATTCACTGTATGGCCGTGAAACAACTGTACTTTTCTTACGGCTCAAATATGGACCAAGATGATTGGGCTGCGTGGTGCCGTGGAAAGGGGCTTGACCCAAGTGGCTTGGTGGAACTCGGGCCAGCATGGCTTCCTGATTATACTCTCAAATTCCATTATTATTCTTCTCGAAGAAAAGGAGGGGCTGCGGACGTAGTTCCTTCAGTTAGAGGCTCTATTGTGCCCGGTATTATGTTTGAAGTAAACGAGGACACGCTTGCAACGCTTGATCTCAAAGAAGGTGCGCCAAATTCTTACCAACGAACTCATGTAACCATCATCGATGACAATGGCTCTTTGAGGCAAGCGATTACATACACTGTTTTGAAATCCCGATATTCAGGTGGTTATGAGAGACCCCATCGGGATTATATTCACCTAATTCGCCATAATTTACTACGGCATAAATTACCAATTGAAAATTTAAATTCCGCAATTGAAAATAATAACAATATTCCATTCCTTGACCATGTTTTTGTTTACGGCACACTCCGTCAAGGAGAATGCCGTTCTGCCTCTATGAGTAAACTGGCAAAAGAAAGCATTTCTCACGCAACTGTATTGGGTACACTCCACAATCATGGTGCTTATCCCGGATTGATACCTGAGGGGAATACAGTGGTAGTTGGAGAACTCCACCGATGCCAAAATATTACTGATGCATTGGCAGTTCTTGACGGCATTGAAGGTTTTCATTCTTATGATGAAGGTGAAAATCTGTACAATCGGACCGTTAAGAAAGTCACGATTCAAGGAAAGGAACAATGGGCGTGGACCTATCTCACGAATTTGCCTACATCAGAACAATCCATCATAACAAGTGGGGATTGGAAGAGCCTGTGAGAATCTTATTCATCGATTTCCAATAAAACTGCACCCTGTGTTACTTGATCTCCAGCTTGGAAGTGGATTACCGAAACAATTCCATCTTTTGCCGCCACAATGCGATGTTCCATCTTCATCGCTTCAAGTACCATCAAAGGCGTACCTGCTTCAATTTTAGCGCCTTCAGCAACAAGGACTTCCAATACTTTACCAGGCATTGGAGCAACTAAGCCACCTTCATTTTGTGATGAAGAAGCCCCTGGCTCAAGGCGTTCCCAACAGTATGTTTGACCACTAATGTGAACCCACCATGTATCTCCAACTTTGGCGACATGAGCATAGGAAGTTCGTCCATCAGACAGGTGAATAAGAAGGCGCCCGTCTCCAATTTCTTCAATTGAATGCCCTGCAAGAGTAAAACCCTTTTCCGACTTCACCAAAGTCACCTCAATGGGTCCATCAGGAGAAAGGAATTGATGTTGCATCAAGGATACCTCCGATTCAATGTAGAAAATGGACTTGGCAATCCTGAAATTTCACCACTATAGTTGGATTTAGCAGTTCGGTGAAGCCCCATTGTCTCGCCCGCAGCAGCAGCAAGCAATGAGGCGTCTTCTAATATTGGTGAAGATTGAGGAGCCCATCCATTTGGCCAGTGCTCATCAATGGTCGTTGTTGTGGTCGACCCATCAACAATAGGTTGAGCATCACACAACTCACGAAGGAAGCGAACATTGGTTGTTGTTCCAAGGATTACAAAATCATCAAGAGCACGACGCATACGCTGAAGCGCCTCACTGCGTGAAGGTGCCCAGACGATGAGTTTGGCGAGCATAGGGTCATAATTTGGAGTGACTTCATCGCCCTCCCTAACGCCGGTATCAAGACGAATCCCTGGCCCTTCAGGTGGCCGAAAAACCGCAAGTGGACCAATTGATGGCAGGAAATTATTTGCTGCGTCTTCGGCATAAAGACGCACTTCAATCGCATGCCCTCTAAGATTCAAATCTCCACAAGACATCGGACTACCTGCTGCGATTCTTATTTGCTCACGAACGATATCAGTTCCTGTAACCAGTTCCGTGACCGGATGCTCAACCTGAATTCTGGTATTCATCTCCAAAAAGAAAAATTCCCCCGATGGCGATAAGAGGAATTCTACAGTTCCCGCACCCTCGTAGTGAACCGCTTGAGCTGCTTGGACTGCTGCCCTACCCATCGCTTCACGAAGTTTGGGTGTAATCGTTG
>DASCRS010000048.1:0-21637 GCA_034402455.1 Candidatus Poseidonia sp.
GGACTCATCCACCAAAGATTTTCAGGAACCCAAGAACCTAGTCCAGTATCTCCAGGGAGAATAAGTGGCGAGAATAAAGGTGAAAGAACATGGCTACCCTCAGACTCAATCGCCAAGGTCTGACATTCGGTAATGACTCCACTAGCGGCACCGCAGGCTGAATTACCGTAATCACTGAAAATCCAGAAATCTGCTTCCATGAATCCGCGCCAAGTAGCATAGGCAATAGCAATTCCAAGATAGATAGCCATAGCCAATGGAGACTTCCACCAAGCGTCCATTCGTTCGGTTTTTCCTAATCCTCTTTCCATCGGCAGATGTCTTGGTTCAACCATTACAATTCCTCAGTAAAGAGTCCTAGTGACTTGGGCTTTTGATAATATGCACGTGCCTTTCTCAAGCGAGAGAAGAGTAGTCAATATCGGCCTCGACCATTTCGATTTCTTCAACATCCATTTGTGCGAGTTGAAGTTTACCAGACAGTTCATCATTGACTGCGTGCCAGTAAGAATAGGCCTCAATGACCCAAATTCCTGATTCCCGTGTTCCGTTTCCAGACCCCTTGACTCCTCCAAACGGCAAATGTGCTTCAGCGCCAGTTGTTGAGTTATTGATTCCGGTCATTCCAGCCTTGATACCAGTCTTGTAGCGGTATGCTTCCAAACGGTCATTCGTGTAAATGGCTGAAGAAAGGCCATATGGGCTTGCATTAGCCAAATGAAGTGCATGGTCGAAATCATCTGCTTTGCAAATGGTCACTGCTGGGCCGAAGACCTCGTCGTGGAAACATTGCATATCTTCAGTAACTTCGGTAAAGACGTGGGGCCACATGAATACACCGTCTTCGGCAGTTCCAAGGAAGTTCGTCGGTTGATTATCGCTTGTGATTCGGCCTTTGCCAAACATGTGATTGGCACCGGACGCTTTACACATCTCCACTCCGATGAGGAAATCCTTAGCGTACTTTTCGGACAGCATAGGGCCGTACAAAACACCATCATGAGCAAGAGAATCTCCGATAGTCGTGGATTCAACCTTGGCCATGAATTTGGTCATGAACTCATCATAGATGTCCTTGTGAAGAATCAAATTTCCAAGAGAAGTGCAACGCTGTCCTGCGGTTCCAAAAGCACCCCAATAAGCGCCTTCAACAGCATTGTCAAGGTTCGCGCTTGGCATGACTACAAGTGGGTTCTTGCCTCCAAGCTCAAGTGAACATGATACAAGATTTCGGCCGCATACTTCGCCGATCATCTTTCCGACTTCAGTTGAACCAGTGAATGAAATTTTATTGACACGACCTTCATCGACTGCATCTACTAGATATTGCCCCGCGCCGCTACCCTTTCCGTGGACCAAATTGATGACTCCATTTGGGAGTCCTGCTTCATGCATGATACGAGCGAGCGCAAATGAGAGTAGAGGGGCGTCTTGTGGACTCTTCCAAACGCAGGTATTTCCGCACATGATAGCGGGGATCATTTTCCAAAATGGAACCGCTGCAGGGAAGTTGCAGGCATTGATGATGCCACAAACCCCAAGAGGGCGGCGGTAGGTGAACAATTCTTTGTCGGGTAATTCAGAATTAACTGTTTGACCGTACAATCGGCGTCCTTCGGATTGGAAAAATAGGCAGGTGTCAATGGCTTCTTGCACGGAACCCGCAGATTCTTTGAGTGTTTTTCCAATTTCGCGTGTTTCAAGAGCCACTATAGCGTCCTTATGCTCCATCAACAAGCGTCCCATGTTTCCAATGATTTGTCCCCTTGTTGGTGCGGGGGTTGCGGCCCAGCCAGGGAATGCGGCGTGAGCGGCATCGAGGGCGGTATGAATATCCTCTCTAGTGGAAAGAGGAAATTCGCCAAGTGTATCGTTGAGAATAGCGGGGTTGATTGAAGTGAACGAAGAACCGTCGCTAGCGAGAGTGAGTTGCCCGTTAATGATGTTGTACCCCTTGACACTAGGCTTACCATTAGGATTGTTTGAGGACAAAAATTCGAGACCAGTTTCTAAGACATGAACCATGAGTAACGCCAACATCAATCGTCTCTTGAATGTGATGGAGATACAAGTATGGGTTTTACAAGGCGTGGCTTTAAGAGACCCCCACTGTTTTGAAATTTGCAAACTGGCCTGAACGGCGTTGTGGAGTCTTCATATACCGTCGTATGCCAATAGGAAATGTTGAGGAGCGATTATTATGTCTGACAAAGAAAATTCAGAATCATTGCGAGTATCAAAAGCTATCCCGTCCGATGTAGGGCACGGCCGTGCACGAATTTCTGCCGACATGGGGCTTGATTTGAAGCCTGGCGATATCGTTGAAATTTGTGGTGATAATCGGTCAACTGCTGCCATCTATTGGCGCAGCCGTCCAGAAGATGCAAAGATGGACATCATTCGCGTTGATGGAATTATCCGTAAGAACGCAGGAGTAAGCCTCGGTGACCGTGTCACCGTAACCAAAGTAGAGGCAAAGGATTGCACTAAACTAACCATCTCCCCCGTCATGGCTAACAAGCAGAAAGTCAAGTTCGGCCCTGGTATCGAAGGATTTGCCCGCAGAGGCCTTGCAAAGCGACCAGTCGTAGCAGGAGACCGTATTTTTATTCCAGGAATGACGCTATTTGCCGAAGCACTTCCATTCGCTGTCGTCCAAACTACACCTAAAGGAATCGTCAAAGTCACCACAGATACTGAAATTGTCATCAAAGACGAGGCAGTGGCTGAAGAAGATGTAGGACAATCCGAAGGCATCACCTACGAAGATGTAGGTGGTATTGGCCAGCAATTGCAAAAAGTTCGTGAAATGATTGAATTGCCCCTCAAACATCCAGAATTGTTCCGCCGCCTTGGTATTGACCCCCCAAAGGGTGTTCTTCTCCACGGGCCTCCAGGTACTGGGAAGACAATGATTGCAAAGGCAGTTGCAACCGAAGTAAACGCTCACTTCAAGAGCATTAACGGCCCTGAGATTATTTCCAAATATTACGGAGAATCCGAAAAGCAACTTCGTGAAATCTTTGATGAAGCCTCTGAGAACGCTCCTGCGATTATATTCATCGACGAAATTGATTCAATTTGCCCAAAGCGAGAAGATGTGAGCGGAGAAGTTGAGCGACGTGTCGTTGCTCAAATGCTTACTCTGATGGATGGAATGCAGGGGCGTGACAATGTTGTTGTCATCGGTGCGACCAACCGCCGTGATGCCCTTGACCCCGCACTCAGGCGTCCAGGACGATTTGACCGAGAAATCGAAATCGGTGTTCCTGACAGAGACGGGCGAAATGAAATCATGGATGTCCACACACGCCAGATGCCGATTGCTGAAGACTTTGATATCTCATGGGTGCTTGACAACACCTACGGATTCGTCGGTGCAGACCTTGCTGCTCTTGTACGAGAATCCGCAATGAGAGCGCTACGAAGGTACCTTCCTGAAATTGACCTCGAAGAAGAAACCATTCCTCCCGAAGTACTTGAGAAGATGGAAGTTTGCATGAGCGATTTCAAAGAGGCCATTCGGGACATTGAACCGTCTGCTTTGCGTGAAATCTATGTTGAAGTTCCTGAAGTTTCTTGGGATGAAGTCGGAGGCCTCAATGAAGTCAAGGACCGGCTCAAGGAATCTGTTGAATGGCCACTTACAAAACCCGAACTCTTCGAACACTTTGGGATCAAGCCACCACGAGGAATCGTTCTTTTCGGAGCACCAGGAACTGGTAAAACACTTCTTGCAAAGGCCATTGCAAACGAAGCCCAAGCCAATTTCATCAGCATAAAAGGACCAGAACTCATCTCTAAGTGGGTTGGCGAATCCGAGCGAGCAATTCGTGAGATTTTCAAGAAGGCAAAGCAATCTGCTCCATCTATTATCTTCCTTGATGAGTTCGAATCTATTGCATCCATGCGCAGTGGAGGTTCTGCCTCTGAGGGAAGTGATGTTGCAAACCGTGTTGTGAATCAACTTCTTGCAAGCATGGACGGGGTTGAGTCTCTTGACGGGGTCATCATCGTCGCTGCCACTAACCGCCCTGAAATGATTGACCCTGCTCTTCTTCGAAGCGGGCGATTTGAGCGTGTTCTTCACGTCCCACCACCCGATTCTGGGGCGAGAGAAATAATTTTCAACATTCACAGTGAAGGCATGCCTTTGAGTAAATTTTCGTTCAAGGACATCCTTACAGGAATGGATGGGTTCACTGGCGCTGACATTGAAGCTGTCTGTAGAGAAGCAGCACTCATCTGCATGAGAGCAGGCAAAAAGCGAGTCACAAAGACTCACTTCGAAGAGGCAATTTCTAGAGTACGTCCTACGGTGACTCCTGACATGCTTGATTATTACCAGAAAATGGAAACCCGCCTTACTTCTGGACTGAGCAACATCAAGCGAAATCGTGACTTCAGCCGCGGCATGGAAACCATGTGATTGAGCAATTATGTACCGACGCATTCATTTGGCTCCGCTCCAACGCTTAGTCCACAGAGGTTGATGAAATGGCAATCTTCGGCAGGGAAGTAATAGGTCGTGAAGTCGTAGACCGAACAGGTGTACAACTTGGGTCCCTAACCGATATCCATTTTGATTTGAAAACTGGCTCCATCAGCGAACTCATCGTTACCGTTGAGCCATCGGTAAGTGCTTCTGCTCTCCCTTTTGAAAGCCACGAAAACACCGTAATCATTCCTGCAGATGCCGTTTCAAGAATAGCAACTCAGATTCATCTAAACAAATGATTGTTGATCGTTTTTCATGATGCAACGGATGAGCATTTTCGCCACTTGTTTGGACAACCTTCTAAAGATAAGTGAGCCCGTGAAGGGGTGGGTAGATTCTCCCAAGTGATGTCCATGGTCGGCCTGCCTGCTCAATTCAACGCACGAAGGATTGCCCTTCAAGCGTCATTTTGGTTGGTCATGCTAATACTTTTGATGACAATCTTGCTCAATTTCATCAACTTGAGCGCCACAGACCAACTCTCTGCCTATGACGATGATTGGAATGACATGTCGGCATTTCGCCAAGATATCAAGGACATGGGAATACAAACTAATTCATTGGTAAGTAGCCCGCTCCTACTCGGCGATATCGAAGACCCACGTAATACAACCTACATCCTTGCGGGTGTAGAGCGTGACACATTGACACTTCCTCAATTTGATGAAGATGGATTCATCACTATCGCTTCAGAAAGCGGCTTTTCCCCGTCGGAAATTAATGCCATCGTTGAATTTGTAGAAGCGGGGGGTACGGCACTCGTTTTGGAAGATTACGGGTATGCCAGTTCAGTTGCAGAAGCCTTTGGCGTTCGTTACACGGGTGAACAAGTGTATGATACCAATTATGTCGCAGAACTAGATTTCAATTATATTTGGATGTGTATTCAAGAAAAACCTTGTGGGATGAACGGCACAGATATTGATCCTACAACCCTATCCTCTCACGAACGATGGGGGGATGTTGGAGAACAGGGTGAACATCCGTGCTCATTGATGGATGGAGATAGCATGGCTGAATCAGAAGCAGGACTTTGCTCTCAACATTGGGCTGGTGGCGAAATTGAATACAATGGAACCTACAAAATGCTCCTCAACAATGTAACAGGCCTTGAAATCATTCCTGCTGTAAAAGGGCCTCTTAACGAGATCGCTGTCCGAGCCATAACGAGCAACGAAGCAACTGTTGACGTTAATGGAGATGGAGAAATCCAAGTAGGGAGTGAAATAACCCCTGCCACTCCTGACCGCTGGGGCCAATTTAATCTCAGCATTGAAGCATGTGCACGAACAAGTTGCGAACCATCAGATGGTGGCCGAATTGTCTTCATGGCGGATGGTTCTGCACTCATCAACGCCATGTACGATTACGAAGGATTCAATGATGGCAAGTACGGAGATACTGAAACACTCATACCAGCAAACGACAATCGCAAGTGGGCCATGGATTTCATCGCCGAAGCCCTCATGAGTCAACTAGAAGGAGAGGAAGGACAACCTGCTGAAAATGCAATGGTCATCTTTGACGAATCACGCCACCCACAAAGTGCTCTAGCAGCAGAATCATACAACACTGTTTACTTCCTACTAGTCTACTTTACAGGAGAAGGGTTGGCTATGCTTCTACTCTTCCTAATCCTGTTTATCACCTTTGAAGCGGTGCTAATCAAGAAACGAGACCCTGAACCATGGCGACACGTCTTCAGCATCATCTACTATGGATTTGGAGATGCAAACCGGTATTCTTACTATTCTAAAGTGGATAAAATACGGCAAGTATTCCTGTCGAAAATTCGTAATCAAAACGGGCTAAATCGAGAAGAATTCCAAGGCATGCAAGCCAATGAATTGGTGTCAATGATAAATGACCCTGTTTTGGCAAAATTCGCTGTAGAAGCAAATAACCGATACACGCTTGAACAAACGGTTGCTCTAGTAAAACGAATCAAGGCGTGGGGCCGTCAGTGAGGTGAGATGAATGTGGACACGTAAGGCCGCTTTTACCTTCACAGGAGGTATTGCTTTGATCTTGATTGGAATGATGATTTCCAACCAACAGATGATGATTTTAGGCTTGAGTTTAGTTGCTTTCATTGTTGTCAACTCATGGATTGCTGGCCATGGAGATGTAGAAGTTCAACGCACACTTTCAGCTGATAATCTCTACAAGGGTGATGATTTGTACGTAGAACTTCTTGTGACTAACCGTAGCAATAGAAAAACCCAGATGTTGGACATCTACGATAATATTCCCCACGAAATGAAATTGCGTAGTGGACTCAACCAAATGCAACTCAACCTAAAGCCTGGTGAGAGCGCAAGAATCCGATATGTGCTTCGTTGCCCGCTGCGAGGCCATTACTCCATCGGGCCTGTATCCCTGCGTGCTCGAAACACCTTCAATTTGGGCGTTGAAGATATGTATGTTGATCACCACAGCGACATCGTCATTTTCCCTCAAATAAAGGACATCGAGGAGGCTTTTTTGCGAAGCCGAACACCCAAGATGTACACTGGAGCAACAACACTCCGAACTCCAGGACAAGGTTCAGAATTTTATTCGCTGCGTGAATATGTACCTGGTGACCCGTTCAAGAACATCAATTGGAAAGCGTTCGCTCGTACTGGAGAACTAATGGTCAATGAAAAATGCCGAGATGCGGTGACTGACCTCTACCTCATTCTTGACAGCCGAGACCTTGCTCGCATTGGAACTGTACTGAAGAATCCACTCGAAATGGGCACTGTTTCAGCCGCAAGTCTTGCAGCATTTTTCTTGCAACGACGTGATTCTGTCGCACTTGCAATTTATGATGAGAAGTTATCCTACTTACCACCTGATACGGGCGATAAGCAGTATTTCAAAATCCTAAGCGCCCTTGCTGGTGTGACTCCAAAGGGAACCATGCCTCTACAAGCCGTGACCAACTCTTTGAGTGGACGATTCAGCCGAGGCAGCCCTGTTTTTGTCATTTCATCATGTGAGGGTGACGGTACCGTCCCCGCAGCCGTACGAGACCTTGTCGGTCGTGGCCACGAAGTAACTGTACTCTCTCCATCAAGCGTTGACTTTGAACGATTGGTAAGTCGCATCCCTCGTATGTCGTATGAAGTTCTGAAACTTGAACGGCAAAATCGCCTTACAACCCTCGCTGGTTCTGGGGCCCAAGTCATTGACTGGATGCCTGATATGGATTTGTCACAAGCTCTAATGCAGGTAAGGGGGTACTGAAGATGGCAGGTGAAGTAGGTCTCCAATCCGATGTTCTCTTGGAGGGTGCAGCCCGTCCACGAACTCTTCATCTCAAGAACTTGAGGCGTCAATGGCAAATTCTTGCTCTCCAAATAGTCGCTACCATCGCACTCATTACCATGTATGTACAAGTAGTCCAGACCTATGTTGTAGGCTCTATTGACCACACCATATTGTTCGACTCCATTGAGTTGTTAATATCCGACCAGTTGCCTCTTGGCGATTGGCTCACTGGTGAAGGAAGAGAAGGCCTCTCGAGATTCTTCGTACCGATGGCCATGGGATTAGGTTTGGGTGGATTAATGGCATTCATTGCCTTCCAAACTCCGAAAGTTCAGCAACGTATCAAACTTGGATTCATTGGTGGGTTAATTGTTCTCCTAATTGGTCGGCTTTTATTGTCGTGGTTTGCTGGAATGTTATTTGAATTTAATTTGAGGATGCCAGATCAAAGCGAATTAGAAACCCTTCAGTGGCCGCTTCTGATGATTATGTCGCTCATTATTCTCTTCATTTACCTTCTTCCAGTAATCATGGGCACTCGTGGGATTTGGGGCTTATCACGCCGTTCAATCGCTTGGGCCATTGGATTTACCCTTCTTTTCTTGGGAATCCATGCAATCCTTACCTTCCCTCTCATCAAAGGCCAATTAGGGGCTTATGGTGGTGCTTTGGCAACTCTTGAAAGCCAAACTTCAGACCCAACCATCGGCTTATTTGGATTGAAATTGGTGACAAAAGAGCAATTTGACCTCATTCTCATTGCAGTGCTAATCATGGTCTTCCAAGAAGCAAGTTACGGCGTTATTCGCAATCTTGAATATGCTTTCCGCCTACCAGAATCGTGCAAGCGTGACCCTGAATATGTTCGCCAAATGGACAATGTGCTCAACACCCATCTGCGACATACCTTCTTCTTCTTGGGATTAACTGGCTTAGCAACAATGGTAGCGCTAGGGTTTCACAAAGTCTTACTTACCATTGTTTCAGACACAACAGGAAGTCAGTGGGCTGGCCAGGTCTCAGAGTCTATTGAACTTACACTCACCTACGGATTGGTCATTTCTGCCCTACTTTTCCTAAGCATTATGGCAGTTCTACGGTTCTTCATCCCATGGCAACGTGTAATCGGTTTCATCCAATCAAGAACGAAAGAAGAAGAAGCATTGCCTGCCAAAAAGGACTTCATTCAACTCTGATTATTGACGAGATTGAATGAAACGTCCAATCATTTCACTGAACGCAAGCAACATCATTGGAAAAGCCACATAACCAACGATAATACCTAACCAAGAAATTGTTAATTGGTCTGCGATATTTCCTCCGAATGTGACGGTCAAGAGTACAACTACAAGCAACAACAATCGCTCAATAAACAGTGGATAGGTTTTGCCTTTCACTTCAGTACGCCCAAGTAGCGTCATCGGGGCTTCAGACATGCTAGCACCTCAGAACTCAATATTAGAAAGGCGAGATTCAAGGTCAGCAAGAGCAGCATCAGGAGGGGCGGAGGTGGCGGTTGGTGTTGCGCCGCGATGGTCCCAATCAGCGTCAATTCGGGCTAACTCTGCTTCCAATTGAGCTCGTTCATCATCGAGGTCAACATTCGTTTGGCCTGGATGCTCTTGAACTGAGGCTACCGTAGAAGAATCGTCACTCGGAGCAGGAAGTTCTGCCCATCCATCATCATCGACGGAGACTGAGGTTTCAGTTTGACCTCCATCGGTGGCATTACCTTGGAGAAGAACTGGTTCAAGGTCATGCATCATATCTTCACTCACTGGAATGCGGTGGTCTGCAGGAATTGATTCTCGCTCAAATGGAAGTAGGCCATCGCGTTGGAATTCCCAAAGCATACCACGAGGAATACCATCTGTTAATCCTGAGGCATCAAGTTGAGTGATCAATTCTTCAAGAACACGGGCGGTTTCCTCAAGACCAATCGCTTCGCCTGCGTCTCTTTGATCCGCTTCAAGGTAAATATCATCCAAAGCAACTTGAATCAATTTCCGTGTACCTTGGGCCAAACTTGGAAGGGCTTCAGGTCGCTGACAGTTCGTCATAAGAGCATGTACTTCGTGGCTGGGGGCTCCCAAACGCTCGATTTGTTCCAATACATTACGAATTCTACGCAACATCGTAATTGAACGGTCATAATCTTCCAAGAGATGTTCCAAATCCAAAACAACATGATTCACAGTCTCACCAAGTTGGTGTTCCAAGCGTTGTTGAACAGACCAACGTGCCAATCCACGGACTGCTCCTGCTGTTTGTGGAACTTGACGTTCAAGCAACGTCATGACCTCCGATGAAAGGAGGTGGCGCGGTGTAGCGGCAACATGGTCAACAGTGGCCTGAATTACCTGGAGGGCTCGCTCAACTGCACGGTCAAGCATAGTTACAGAGTAGCCAAGTCCACGTGCATGTTCAAGCCGTTCAAGGACAGGGCCCAGCCCTTCGAAAGTGTTGTTATCATCGAGTAATGCCTGAGCGAGCGGTTCTTCTGCAAGGCGGGCACGGAGGCGCTCTGCTTCTTGTATATCTACAAGAGCTTCCTCATGGGCTTGTGAGAGCGCTGTAGCCTTTTCGACCAAGGATGAAAGTTCTGCCTCAGCATGACCACGGCGAGCACCCATGTCTCCAAGTTCTCGCAGGAGTGCGCGACGCTCATCCATCAATTCCCTGAGTTCTGCCTGAACATTTGCCCGGCGGGCCTCATCCTCAGCACGACGGAGACGGTCTTCTTCCATGCGATTTCGAGACATTGATTCCTCTGTTTTTATGGCTTCCAATTCCAATTGATGCACATGAACTTGTTCCTGCATTGTTAGCACATCCGACTGACTGCGGGCATGTCTCTCTCTAGTCGTGCTAACCTGTTCGGTAAGCACACGTAATCGGCGTTCTTCATCTTCGCTTTGTTTACGGATTGTATCTAGGCGCTTGCTACCCTCGGTAAGATTGGCCTGCAACTCTGCTTCCTTGAGAGCGAGCGTCTCAATCATTTCTTGCAGTTCACTGCTCGCTTCTGCATCGCCCAGTGCTTTGGCCAATTCGGCAGCACGTTCGCTGACTTGATGCTCAAGTTCGTTAACTCTACGAACCAAACGCTCGGCGCGGTGCTCTGCATCTTCTGATTGATTTCTAGATTCTGCAAGGTCAACTTGCATGCTGTTTAGACGAGCATGGGCCTCTTCAAGGTTAACAGTATTTTCTTGTCGGGCTTCACTTGCCTCTCGGGCAACAATTTGTGCTGCACTCTTCTTAGTTTCAAGTTCCTTGGTTTTTCCTTCAAGTACAGCATTGGCTTTCGTAAGTTTATCGATGGTCTGCTGAGCAGCCTCAAGTTTTCTCCTCAAACCAGCATCAACAGCAGCAACAGCTTGCTCTTGCATTAGAGGAAGGTCTGAACTGACTTCCACTCCTGCTGTTGAGAAATTGGCTTTAGCTCGTTGGCTACGTAATTCTTCAAGCCCGGCTTCAAATCCAAGCATCTCTTTCAAAGATGCCCGGATGGAGGCTTGTCGTGCTTCTGATCTGGTGCGAACAGTTGCAAGTTGGTCACAGAATGTAGATATTTTGAATGAATCAAAACTTCCTGATTTTGCTGAAACAACCGTACCTGCTGAAAAACGAATCAATTTCAACTTGCGCTTTGGCTCTGTTAGCATGGTCATCGCTGTACTTTCATTCTCTGCGTTGGGAGCCCAAAGGGCAACTGGAACACCACGTGAAATAATGAGTGAAACAGACTTTGATGATGATCCAGACTGAATATGGCCAGTAACTTCCTCCCCAATGCCTGCCTTGAGCATGGAAAGAATAGCATCTGGTCCGCCACGGCCTTCGCGAAGTGGAAATCCTTCGGGAAGGCTTGTCCCGTGTTCGCCAATGGACGCTATTTCTCCTTCAAGTAGCATTGAAGCAGTTGAAAGAAGCCTTGCATGATTGGCATCTTTTTCTGTCCAAATCGCAAGTGCCATTTCTCCACTTTGAGCGAGAAGCAATGCTCCATCTGCTGTATGGAGCGTCCAATGGCCTGAAGGCCCAAGACCTAGACCCAAATTGATATCCTCAACTCGGATATCAGAAAGAATGCTGTGTATTTGAGCGGATAGGGACTCCGCATCCCGTGGTAAATCGCCCACATCATCGATGAGCATGCCGGAATCTATGGCAATAGCTCCTCGTACGGTATCGTCCTTCACGAGATGGGCTAATACCTTTGACAAATCTCTTACAAGAAGCCGCTCAACGAAGTTTGTCATTGAACGCAAACCTTGTCTATCGGCTTGATGAATAAAAGCCTCAGGCACAATTTCTGCCACATCGCCAAGTCCAGAAATTGTATATTCTGATGCAGTGAAACGCACTTTCTGTTCTAGTTCCAGAGCAAATAAAGCCTCCTGGGCTTCCTCTCCTGCAAGCAAATCTCGTTTCTGTGTATATTTGCTGCCCTCAGCCAACCAACCAACAATACGGCCCGCTCGTACTATGCGATGACCTATTGGAGTTTTACGTCGGCCAACCCATGTGGTGATGACTCCGTGGGCAAACGGTTGTAGTATTCCTTCAGTCAAATCTAGTTCTTCATTAACTGGCGTTCCAAAGGGTAATTCAAACATTTTTGTTCACCTACATTTCAGGGGTTGTAGCAAGGGACTTACGGTTAATATCAACACTATGCCTCCATCTTGCGAGTTTTCCGCCTTTGCCGTGGAGCATCAAAATACGATACGGCGTGACGATGTCGATCATGGTGCGGGTTTCACTTTCTTCCCAAATCTCGTACAATTCACCGAGACCGAGATTTTGAGTCGCTTCAAGGGCTGTTGAAGTCATTGAAACCATTCGCTCAACATCCGGAACTGAGCCGGATTGTCCAACACTGGCCATAAGACGCCCTCGGTCATCAATCATCAGCACTTGTTCGACCCCCTTTTGGGTCGTCAAGGCCGATAATAACCGTTGCAACATGGTCGCTCAAACTCGGTGACACCGCTGTAGCCTTCAAGAAGTTTTGCGCCCAAGAAAGGAATTCTGTTGATTTGTGGGGCTTACAGGATTTTCCAACTGGAAATTATATTTCTAATCATGTAAATACTCGGTTAGTGCCTTGAATGTAAAGAACTGGGAGATTTAGAGCAATTGACTCATTCTGTCCAAAGAGATAATTTGCGGCATTATACGTTTGAAATATTTATATTGATAATTTAATTTTTCAATTGGAAAATTAGACAAAAAATAAACTCTCCATTCCCTCCATCCTAAGGCCGTTGACTTGAAACACTCCATCACCGCCGACTGAATATGGCCGAGAACGCATCAGAGGGGCTCTTTCAAATCCCCATTTGCGATTCTTGTGATAAGCCAGCCGTCGTTGAACAGGCTTATTCTGGGCGTATTCTATGTGGAAAACACCTTGCAAAATCCGTTCGTAAGAAAATCAGCAAAGAGTTACGTATGCAACTAAAACTGAAGCGTGGAGAGCATACGACAATTCTAGTTGCAGTCTCAGGAGGAAAGGATTCTGCGGTCCTCCTGCATTCCATTGTCGACTTACTAGGCGAACGCAGGGATGTGACCATTATAGCAGGAACCGTTGATGAAGGAATTGAGGGATATCGCCCCCCATCAATTGATTGTGCAAAGGAGCTCTGTGACCGATTGGGAATACGACACGAAACGGTAACATATCCCGAACTTTCGTTTATTGAAATGGATGAAGTCGTCCGCAGATTACCTCAAGCGATTGAAAAAGACAGTGATGCCCCAAGAATGGCATGTGCTTATTGTGGCGTGTTTCGCCGACAAGGCATCAACCATCTCTCCGAACGTGTAAATGCCGATGTCATCGCATTGGGGCATAATTTGGATGATATGGCTCAAACGGTTCTCATGAATGTCTCAAACGGGGATTTGGAGCGCACCTTACGCCTCGCACCCCATACTTCAACCCCCGTTGATGGTTTATCACCAAGGATCGTTCCGTTACGTTGGGTGCCCGAACAAGAGATTCACCTTTACGCCCTGCATAAGGACCTCCCTATCCATCATGAAGAATGCCCAAATGCAAAAGGAGCACTCCGATGGCGACACCGTGAAATGGTCGCTACGATGGAAGCAGATGTTCCAGGAACAAGACACGGGCTTGTGCGAATGGCTGACCAAGTTAAATCATTGCGCGACCAAGTTGTAGAATTAGGAGGGGGGGCTTCAAGACCTGCGCCTCCAACACCATGTGTGCGATGTGGTAGCATGACCTCTGGTCAACAGTGCAAAGCCTGTGACATGCGTGACTTGTTATCACTTGAAGAAAAATGATTACAACAAATTCCCAATCAATTTTTCCAAATCTTGTGGCCGACCACAATAATGACATCGAAGCGTTAAAGGCTCCTTGCCCATAACTCGAAGACGATGAGCCAAAGGTTCTCTTGAATTGGTTGTAATGCAATTTGAGAAGGTACAACGGACTACATTTGTCACTTCATCACCAAGTTCAATCGTCATCTTTTCTGCGACGCTATAAGCCCGAATAATTGCAACATGGGCCTCTGGCGCAACCAAAGCAAGTCGATTGAGTTCATCTTGGGTTAACTCACGGTCTTCCACTTTGATGATATCTTTCGTCCCCATCTTCTTCGACGGTACATTCATCACCATAGAAACAGGAACTGCAGTAGTTTTGTTGATACTTAGCATTTCTAACACACGCATTGCTTGGCCAGAGGGGATGTGGTCGATGACGGTTCCGTTACGGATAGCAGTAACACGGCGCATATTATGTTCTTGAGACATCACAACTCACCTCCTGCTGCAGAGACGTCTTTAGGAACTGTAACTCCAAGCAACCGGCATAAAAGGGCCATTCTCGCAACCACTCCATTGAATGCCTGCTGAAAATATCGTGCGTGACGTGTTTGGTCCACTGAAGGATGAATTTCATCAACACGAGGGAGTGGGTGCATGATAATCATGTTCTCTTTAGTACCCTCAAGATTGGATGCATGCAATTTGTATGCGCCAGCAACCTTCGTGTATTCGTCTTCATCAGCAAACCGTTCTTTCTGAATCCGTGTCATGTAGACTACATCGGCCTCAGCAAGAGAGGAAAAAAGATCTTCAGTTTCAACAACATTCGCCCCTTGGGATGTCAAATCCTCAACAATTTCACGGGGCATCCGAAGAAGTTCTGGGCTAGCAAAAATCAATTCGCAGCCAAACCGAGTGAGAGCATGACTGAGAGAGTGGACAGTTCGTCCATATCGCAAATCGCCTGCAAGAATAACTTTGAGTCCCTCAAGTTTTCCGTGGGCTTGCTTAATGGTGAACAAATCGAGCATGGTTTGGGTTGGATGGTGTCCCGCTCCATCTCCTCCATTGAGGATTGGAACCTGAGAAGCGTCCTGAGCATATTGTGCTGCACCTTGACGGGGGTGTCTCATAGCGATGATATCGGTGTATCCATCAACCATTTGAATCGTATCAAAAAGCGTCTCTCCCTTAACAACTGAAGAGGTCTTAACATCACCAAGATTGACCACATCTCCGCCCAATCGCTTCATTGCGGTTTCGAAAGACATTCTCGTTCTTGTACTTGGTTCAAAAAACAAATTCCCAAGGATTTTTCCTTGAAGTAAGGGTAAGTAAATCTTGCCTTCAGCAACAGGAAGGAGCCTTTCTGCATCTTCTAAAATGCTTTGAATTTCGTCATTGGATAAATCATCCATCGTAATGAGACCGGCCATATTGCTCCCTCGCTTTTCCATAACGGGTGAAAGACACCCATGAACATTACCGAGCCCTCGGATGACAAGTTAGGAAGAAATTCTTGTTCAATAAAGCGGAGTGGTTATGGGTAAAACTGCTCTGGGTACCTTATGGTCACTTGGGCTGACGTAGATTCCGCAATCGAGTCGGAGCGTCAAAGGAGAATCAAACATGTTGATTCAATGACCATGACCACTGCCCTGTTAATTTTGGGTTGTGCGATGTGGATTGCTTGGCCAACATTGACTGATTTGTTCAGTGACAAAGGCGTAGTACTGTCTGGATTTGGAGCACCTATGCTACTATTGTTTTGGGGAATTATCCTTCAAGACTTGGCCTTGGATGACCCTGCTGCAAGAAGTAGAGTCGGGGCGTCAACATCGGTCTCTTGGCCAATTTTGATGGTTCTTGGGGCCCTTGGTCTTGAGGCCACATTAAGCGCCGCAACCCTAGGAAGTTGCCTCATTTTGATAGTGGGTTGGTTTTGCAGAAATCAATCACGCTCCCTGCTAAGAGGGGGTTTTGATGTACTCAGATTTCGCTCGATTCTTACTGCCATCGGCTGCGCATCGGCTATCGTGTTGCTCTTTTCCCAACCCATTGATTATAATCAAATCCTTTCTTACATTGCACCATTGGTCGTCATTTTTTCACTGGTTGAAACCTTACGGTCCTGGGTTGTTGGAGACGACCAAAAAGCATTGAGGAAGACCTTCAAAAAGCGTCTTGATTTATTGGAACTGCGCCTATTGGAGCTCAAGGCTCAAGGTGCTGCAGTAGACCAAGCAGCCAGTCTTCTCACAACTGCACGAGAAGAAGGGCACCTCGACCCAGAATATGGCATGCGTCTTTTGGACGAAAGTGAAGAAGACATGGAGCGTTCCCTTTCCCTCGCTGATGATGTGGAAGTCATTCGGAAGGACGCTCTTGCAGCAGTAAGTGAGGCATCAGATATTGCGCCCACTGCAAAGCGACCGAAAAACGCCTTTGATATGGGCGAGAGAGAAGTCACCTTGGGCTCTCTAAGAGAAGGTGAACAATTATTCAGAGAAGCCAAAAAACGGGCATCAGAAGTCATAGAGTGGTGGGGTCAAGCCGAAGATGCAATCACCGAAGGCTCACGTATTTTGGATGGCAAAAAGGGTGATGGAATACAGCGCCTACATGAGATGCTTAATGAAGCAAAATCACTTCTTGCATCTGAAAAGCCTCGTGAAGCCTTCGAATACGCCTCGGTAATCCCCTCTCAATTGCAAGCTGATGGAGACGCTCAAGATCGAGCCCTTGTTTCACTCAAAGAAGCAAATAGACAACTAAGCCAAGCCGACGGTTTAGACACAGTGGAATTGAAGTCTCGTCTCAAACAGGCGGAAGATGCTATCGATGAAGGGCATGCTAGTCAAGCGATTGGACTTGCAGACGGCGTGGTACGAACTATCGAAAAAGAGCGTGCGGCTATGGACGATGTTCTAAGAGCACTCAAGCAGCGCAAAAAATTGGTTGAGCGATACAAAGGAAGAGACGATGAAGCAGAATGGGCTCTAGCATTGGAAGAAATTGATCAAGCCGCCCAAGCAAAGTCTTGGTCGCATGCAGGAATGTTACTAGAACGTATGACTGCTGGCCTAGACAAAGAAGGAAAGGCCAGCGATGATGCGCTTGAACTTTACGACTTTGTTATTGATGAATGGCGTATCCTTCGAAATCAGTGTGAGGCAGCATCAATCTCCATTGAAGATGATGACCGTAGAGAATGTGAACAAGAGATTGCTTTAGCGGAAGAAATGCTCGGAGTCAGTCGTATTGAGGAATGTTTGAATCACTTGTCAAAGGCTGATGCTGCAATGGAACGTCTGCGCAGACGAATCTAATTCAAACCGAGAGCCCTTTCTACATATCTAAACAAAAGAACAAATGGAAATCCATTCAAGAGAAGGATAGAAGACCGTTTTTGTCTACTGCGGCCAAATTTATCGTACCTGGAAGACCTAGGTCAATTGGCATGCCACCAATAGTTACAATCAGACCAGACAAATGAGTGTAAAGGGCTAGAGGTAAGGACTCTGGAAGGTCTTGAAGCGGGGGTTTTCTGCTACGGAGAAGTTCCTCCATTTCCTTTTCACTTGCCAGAGCCACCCAGGCGTTTGCAGACCAGGCATGTTGACGCAAGAGGTGTGATTCTAAGCTTGGCGCAGGAGCAACGGTATGCTTTGGCCAAGTCACCCTCCAATCACTGCCTAATTCAAACAACCATTCTATTTTGGTATGTTCTGAAGATGGCATTTTGGTGTGACCTAATGCAGCGTATTGGACCATAATTGACTTGACATGCGGATTGCGCGGATGTTCTTTTGCAATGCGCTCTGCAAGGTCTACAGCCGTCATAGTACGCCCTTGATCAAAATTCAAAAGACTCTGAGTAATTCTTCCATGAACCCAATCAATGTCTTGGAGATTTATCATTGCTTCTTCAAGCAAATTAAGAGCATATTCGCTCTTACCGACCATTCTCATACGAGCGATCTCAGAAAGGAAAATGCGACGGCTCGTTGCCGTTTGGACCTTTTTGGGGTTAGGTGAATTCACTTGACCTTCTCCAAACTGACGAAGCATCTCAATGTTCTTTTTCGTCATTGGGTCAATTGCCAACATCGATGTTGCCTGTTGGTTAAGAGTTCCCTTTGACTGAAGTACATTGTAAATCCACTTTAGGCGAACGGCCTCAATATCATCGTTTGGAAGAAGGTCCAACCTTGGGCGAGCCTCTTTCATATCCCGTTGAGCAAGACTCGCTGCACAGAGAATCATTCTTGAGAGTTGAGCGTCTCTGCCACCTTTGAGAGCAAGGAGGTCAATAGCTGTCTCTTCAGCCTCATCCCACCGTCCAATGGCTGCAAATAAGAGCATGGTGGCTTTGGTTTTACGAACCATATCAAGGCCGACGATTGTTGCTTCTTTTCCTTCAGAAAACGATTCATAACGCCTCAATGCCGTGCCCCAGTCCTCACCTATGATGAGTTCGTTTATTGAGCGCTGTTTGACATAAATCATATCGCTCATTCCACGAAGACGAGTTCGGTCTTCATCCATTGAAGCATCAAAGGCTATGTCAGAAAGTGTTCCCGACCTCCGTATTGAAAGTCCCCAAATAACAAGAAAAGCAACTTGGCCACCAGATGCAAGCATCCAGGTTAGTTCTTCTAACATGTCTTTTTCAAGAACGGAACAGACACTTGATTCCCAGTCACCGCATGCTGCGCCTTGAGGGAGAAAACTGGAATCCCAAAATGTAATCATCGCCAATGCAAGTAACAACATTGACTGACCAGCAAAGCCAGTGAAGCAGAAATTGAGAACACTGGCTTGCTGAACGGGTTCGGCTCTAAGCAATCTACTATCAGCTAAGCGAATCCCTCCTACACCAGATACATCTTGAATATCTAGGAAAAGTATGCGGGCGACTTCATAGACGAATAGGAACCCGATTACTGCGACGTTCAGCAAAAGGAACAAAAGGAGTGAAGTTACGATTGGCACACGGATCCCAGCCTGAGGTATATGAGAAAATAGTTCAATCAAACCAAAGCCAAGCAATCCTCCTTCTTCCATATACGTTGATTGGAGGCGATATTCAGGAAGATTGAGAACTCGGTCGGAATGAACAAACATATTTGGGTCGTATAATAACAACAAAAGGGAAATCAGCGTGTTGATGGCCACATAAGGCATAGCGATCAAGTTCAAATGAACCACTTGAGCAATGAACTGTTGGCGGGCATTGGGTAAATGATTGTGGAACGGCGATGCTTTACCCTTTGCGATTTGCTGAGATGATTGTTTGAGGGCATGCCATGAAGAACCTAGAATTCGCCCGTAGGCGAGAATTGCTGGACTAAAAGCGACGAGTGCTGCAATACTAATTTGATGTGTTTGGGAAACACCTCTATTCTTGAGGACAAAACCAACTGCAATGGAAAGTAAAAGCCATGAAACTGTAAGTACGACATATCCAATTTTCCTCATTTTTGTATTTTTTTGCAGGGTTGCGCGTACAGTTCCCAAAGGACGAAGGGCCTGAGCTCCCAGTGATGTACCGCTTGAAATGATAGCAGGAAAGATGATGAGAATCAAAGCAAATGCAACTGATGGTGCATGAAATCCTCTTGAAAGTTCCATTCGTGCCGCAGTGAATTCAAACAACAAAATCAAACTACCAGTCAAGGCCATGAGGTAAGAAATAACACCAAACCGCATTCCACGCAATGAAAGGAGGTGCTTGACATCCTCGATCGAACCAGTGACTTGATGGACTTCATACCTGCGTTCACCGGTCTGGAATGCTACCTGCAATCCTTTGAGTTGACGTGGAACGACTCGGTCCCAAAACAACCATGCAGTCAATGTTGCGACAAAGATGGGCAAGACCATACCGAATGAAAATCCCTGTGTGATTTCCAAGCTCGGCATATATAATCCTCATTCCAGGGGTTTGACAAGTGAGGGTTGACTATTCTTGTCATCAATTTCTTGACGAAGGAGCCTAATGAAATCGTCAAGAGGAATATCTGCGACTTGGTCTCCATTTCGTGCCCGCAAACTTACCGTTTTTGTATCCATTTCACCGTCTCCAAGAATGACCATGTAGGCTGGTTGTAATTTGCGATGCGTTCGTATTTTCTTGCCAACAGTATCGTCGCCATCATCGACTTCAACACGAATATCGTGAGAGCGGAGAAGAGATGCAACCTCTGAAGCATAGGCTTTGTGTTTTTCTGAGATGGTGATGATATGGCATTGAGTGGGCGTTAGCCATGTTGGGAATTTGCCTGCAAAATGTTCGATTAAAACACCACAGAACCGTTCCATGGAACCAAACGGTGCCCGATGGATCATGACAGGGCGGTGAAATTCACCATCGCTTCCTTTGTAATTTAAATCGAAGCGTTCTGGGAGATTATAATCCACTTGTACAGTCCCAAGTTGCCACTCTCTTCCGATAACATCCTTCACAACGAAATCTATTTTCGGCCCATAGAATGCTGCTTCACCTTCTTCTTCTGACCAATCAACACCAAGTGATTCTGCGGCCGCTCGGCAAGCATCTTCCGCTTTTTCCCATCGTGCTGGTTCACCAACATATTTGTCTGAATTCGGGTCGCGCAAACCGACACGCACACGATAATCGGTCATGCCAAGTTTGTCAAAGATAATCTGTACAAGTTCAATGCAACCAAGGACTTCTTCAGCAATTTGTTCTTCTGTGACGAATAAATGTGCATCGTCTTGGGTGAATCCACGAACTCTAGTCATTCCTGAAATTTCCCCAGATTGCTCCCAACGGTACACGGTTCCAAATTCAGCAAGACGCAGTGGTAGATTACGATAGGAGCGTGCCTGACTTGCGTAGATCTTGACATGGTGGGGGCAATTCATGGGCTTGAGCATATATCCATCAATTTCACCTGTTTTCATGAGATTTGACAATTCACCGCACGTACATCCTTCATCTGCCAGTTTTTTCATCAAGTCACGTTCAACCAATGGTGGGTATTGTGACTCTTGGTAGTAGGGGAAGTGCCCCGAAGTTCGATACAAATCCAACTTCCCAATATGGGGAGTGAAGACTTGTTGATAGCCTTGTCTGCGGAGATGATGTGAAATGAAATCTTGTAATTCCTGGCGAATGATAGCCCCTCTTGGCGTCCACAAGATGAGCCCTTGACCGACCTCTTCGTCAATGTGGAATAATTGCAAATCTTTTCCAAGTTTACGATGATCTCTCTTCTTCGCTTCTTCCATACGATGAAGAGTTTCCCTCAAGGCATCTTTGGTAGGTTCAACCAAACCGTAAATTCGTACCAATTGTTCTCTATCTTGGTCGCCTCGCCAATAGGCAGAAGATACCGAAGTAAGTTTGATGAACATCAAACGAGAGGTGTTAGGGACGTGCGGACCGAGGCATAGGTCGTACCATTCACCTTGCTTGTAAATGGTTGAACCGTCCCCTTCTTCCAACTTATTGTCGATGATTTCAATCTTGTAAGGGTTGTCAATAAATTGTTCACGAAGTTCTTCTTCTGACAACTCAACACGCTCCACAGTAAAATTGCGACG
>DASCRS010000049.1:0-4442 GCA_034402455.1 Candidatus Poseidonia sp.
TTGGAATTCTGTTTGTTCGCGTCCCAACTTGTTGTTGATGCAACCCAATTTCCAGTAAGAAAAGCCTCGTGTTCACCAAGTGTTGTAGGAAGACTTACTGTCCAGGTGAAAATTTCACCCTTGACAAGATTTATTGGTGGAGATTGCCCATTAATACCATCAAAGACATACTCAATGTATCCACTGACTCCAATGTCACCAGTATTCGTAACAGTGATGCGCCATTCAACATCATCTCCTGATTGAACTGTACACGCTGTACAGAGAGGTGGGTCAACATTCACATCGGGAATTGGGGAGATGGTTAGCATCCCTGATGCTACATCGTTATCAGTCGATTCTTGTTCAAAACCAGCCTCGTTAAAAGGATTGATTCGGGCCGTAACAATATGGTCTCCATCTGGTAAAGAGCCGATGGTAGAGACGTTCAATTCAGCTGAGAAAGCTTGTTCTGCATAGCCAGTTCCAAGGATTTGAACAGTAAACGGAGCACCCATGACAAGGCCGCCCAGTGGATTGTTAATTTCTAAAACCATAGGGATGTCTGCCGTTCCAGTTCCGTTGGTACGAACTAGCGTCCCTGAAACCGTCCACGGACCCTCAAGCGCTCCTTCGTCGCTTTCAACCGTCAACCCTTCCTTGAAGGAAATATCCATTCGGCTTGAAACAACCAATTGAGTTGTTTCTGTCTTTCCTATTTCAGATGCTTCAGCAATATTATTGCCAATATCTGGCGTCATTTCAATCGTGTGGGTTCCGCTACTAGGTGCGGTAATGGTTGTGTTGACCCATACGGATGACCCAGCAGTTAATGCAGGGGTTGAAAGAATAACTTCTTCAAATTGTGGTACAATAAGCGAAAGGTTACTTTGTGGAGCGTCAACTGTTCCTGAATTCAATACCAATGCTGAAACATCAACCGTATCGCCTGAATAGACTGGTTGTGATTGATCAACAGAAAGTGTTTGGATTCTAAGATTTGGTAGGCCTTGGACAGTGAATTCTTTGTTAAATTGAACTGGAGTGTCACCATTTGCACTATATTCAAACCAGACCTTTTGTAGCCCTTCAGTCAATCCATTCCAAGTGACACTAACTGTGGCTGGTTGTTCGCCAAGAATTGTTATTTCATCTTGAAGAAGACGATTTTGTGTAGATATTGAGTTCTTGTAAAAAGCCACTTGAACGTTAAAAGCATCGGTTTGGGCACTATTGTAAAGGCCAACTTGAATGTCTACAGTGCCTCCTAAAACTGGGTTTTGTGGAGTAAGGGACATCTGTACTGCGGAGGATTGGACCCCCCCGCTATCTGCCGCTTGAACGGAGACTGGAATCATGCTGGCCAGTAATAAGGCAACGATGATGGCGGCCTTCGGCGTTCTCTGCATAGATTCCTCTTGCACATGCAAAGCACTTGAACCCATCTCTCTTTGACCCATTTATGGGTGTTTATTGAAGGCTGATTTAAAGCGCGGGAAGGTCACATGAAAGCCAGAAAGGATAGAGTGGAGCGAAAAGTGAGGGGAGGATTGAAGGACAATCGCACTCGTCGTGAAGGCATGGGGCGAAGTTGGATCGGCATCTTGCTTGTTCTTATTCTCCTTGCAGGGACTGCTCCGCTCCCTTCTCAGCATACTACTTTTCATCTTGAAGAGCAGCCCCAAACGATGAAAAGTGGCTCATCTAGTCTTAGCATTGCCTTCTCAAATGGACCGTCCCAGGACGATGAAGTGAATGGGCTACTTACACTGACCTTTAGCATCGCTGGAACTGGAACACTTGATTCATTACTGATTGAAATAACCGACGATGATGTTTCATCTTCACAACCCGACTGGAGTACGGTCTTCAATCTCACTGAAACTCCGTGGATGTATCCTTTTGACAGTACTGATTACACCAACGGTTCTTACACACTCCGAGCCATTGGATGGGATAGCGATGCAGAAGCCAACACGACTGCTCAATCTGGCTCATTTAACATTACCAACCAAGTCCCAGAAATTACAATATTCACAGCACTAAATCCTGATGTAGGGAGTGGAAGTTCGATTTCAGACCGTGCATGGTACAATATTGCTTCCCAAGGAACCATTTCATTTCGATGGGGCGCAAACGACGACGACTTGAAACAAGCAACGTTAACAACCGTACCTGGGCCTGGCACTCCTGCAATGGACGGCCCAACCTCCCTTTCCTATGGATGGGATTGGGCTTCAGGCAATATGTCTGAAGGAACATGGTCGCCACGCCTTACTGTCTATGATCAATCGGGACTTTCCAATACCTCCACGCTCCACATTGGTATTGACCGAAGTGGCCCCACGATGGGAGCAATCACCGTTGGAGATGGATCAACATGGCATCGCTCTGGAAATATTTCAATCAGCAACATCATGACTGCCGCTAACGATGGGCAAGGCTCAGGAGTCGCAAGTGTTCAGTACATGGTTGTTGGAGGAACAACATGGACAACCACAACAAGTAACTCCGTGACACTCACCTTCGCTGAAGGAACTCACGAACTCATCGTGAGAGCCATTGACCGAGTTGGAAATATCGGAGCGAATCAGACCTTTACCATCAATGTTGACGAAACGGACCCAGTGCCAATTGGATGGACGGTTGACGAACTCACAACAAGCCGTATCGGTGCAGCAAACGTTTCATTTTCTGCTGAAGACCTCGGTTCGGGTATGGACAATCTTTCCTCTTACATTCAGTATGGTTTTGACTCCAATGGAGTTGGCCAAACTCCAGACCTTTCGGGTCGGTGGTTGAATTTAGGCGTAAGCGGACTTGAAGGCCAAATCGGACTTTCAAGTTGGGCAACCAAATCCCGTCAACACATTATGCTTAGAGCCTTCTTGCAAGATGATGCAGGGAACACTTACCTTACCGATGCAACATCCTTCCAAATTTTGCCTGGCTTGGATTTGTACTGGAATGCCAGTCAAACAAACCTTGACCGTCTAGTCGTTCGGCCAGGTGAACAAAATGGAAATATCACCATCACAAGTGTTCTTGAATCAAATCAAGACTACCCCGGTAGCGTCATCGTTCGCTTGGAATCCGCGCCAGCAGACCGCTCATCAACCGTACAGTGGACGGTTATGGAAACACGAAACCTACCGATGGGGGTGCTCTCAAACAGCACGGAGAATATCACATGGCAATACACTGTTCCAAGTTCGGGCCAATTTGACCTACGGCTCGTCATTGATTTTGCAAATGTAATCGATGAATACGATGAGGGCAACAATGAAAACTATCTCGTCGTTACAGGGGCTTCCTTAGATTCACCTGGAACAGTACCATCTTTTGCTCCGTCATTATTGCTAATTATCCTTGTTGGATTTGGATTATCCTTGCTTCAGCGAAAGACAAGGGATTGAAAAGAAATGGGTGGCAGGGCCAATCATGCGCCAATCCTTACCACGGGTACCCAAAGACCGCATTGCGGTCATCATTGGAGCCAAGGGTGCAACCGCCAAAAGCATTCGTTACGCTGCTGGTTGTAAGGAATTTAACATTGACTCCGATAGTGGCGATGTTGAAGTTCTGTGGGGTGAAGCAGGCTCTTATGACCCCGTTAAAGCCATGAAATTACCCGATGTTATCAAGGCTATCGGGCGAGGAATGGCCCCGAAAGCTGCCGTTAGGCTCCTTGATGATGACCATTTCTTTGAACTCGTTGACCTTCGGGATTTCGTTGGGAAGCGCTCAAATCAGCAGCGGCGAATCCGAGCACGAATCATCGGTAGAGAAGGAAAAATTCGAAAACTTATTGAAAGCCTCACACAAACTCAAATCAGTATATACAATTCTACTGTAGTATTAGTCGGTGAAGAGGGTGGATTGTATTCCGCCCGACACGCCATTGAAATGTTAGCGGGCGGCTCTGAACACGGTAGTGTCATCAGTTTCTTAGAGCGCGACCGAAAGAGAGCACGCATTGAATCAAAATCGCTTGATGCTTTCGAAGAGCGAGAAGACACACAAAGACCCTCATCGGGCTTTGAAAGCCTTGTTCCTGGTCTTGCTGAAGTATCTGAACGTCGTCATCGCCGTATGCGAGCGACTCAGGTTGACCCTGAGGATGAAGATGCTGTATTAGACATGATGGAACTTGCCGAAGACGAAAACGTCCAGTGGGAAGAAGAGTGATTAATTCTCAGCTTCGGGAAGTTCAATTTGTTCAACATGGGACAAATCCATGTTTAGTACTTCATACATAGCCTCTGCAAGGTTGACTTCAAGATTATTTTTCACTCCCCATTCCACAAGCCTTGTAACATCCCTAACAAGAAACTCTTGAGCCCTTGGATGGCTCTCAACAACTCCTTGTCCAACATCTATGACTTTTGCTCTACCATCATGCCAAAGAATGTTATAAGGTGAAAAATCACCATGAACTAGATTCGCTTTTTGCCAAGAGATGG
>DASCRS010000050.1:0-7409 GCA_034402455.1 Candidatus Poseidonia sp.
TGGTGTGGACTAGCAAGGTGTCCAGTTGTTGTGGGTAATAGTGCAAGACAAAACATGAGGACGACCAAAGCACAACGGTGTGCTATTGCCTTCATCCCACCTGTTTGGTTCATGCATCCCCCTTACCATGCTTACTTCAGTCTGCGAACGGGTCACACAATTCACCCTGTCCGGGATAGGAAACAGGATTTCTTGGGTTTGTATCCCACTTATATTCGCAGAAATTTACGTGACCATCGCCATCTGTGTCAACCATGCGGTCAGCGCCGTCAAACGGATCAAACTGGAAGTGATATTCCCAACCAGTAGCCATTCCGTCGTCATCGTGATCTTGGTAGAATACTTCAGGACCATCGTTCCATTCATCACCATCAGTATCATTAGTTATCGGGTTTGTACCGTTTTGCATTTCCTCATAATTGGTGTAATTTTCGAGGTTATCGTAAAATTTCTTTCCGTCGGGAGAATCTGGGTCAATGTTACACTCAGAATTTGTTGTGTCGTTGTATCCTGGGCAGTATCTCTTAATGAGTCCTGAACGGTTCAAACCGTCACTATCTGGGTCTTCAAAGCCATCGTCAATTCCGTCAAGGTCACTATCAGGCATAGATGGGTCCATGACTCCACGTGCACCATAGGCTCCAATTGTGGCATTGTCAACTAGACCCAATTCAAGGGCTTGCTGTGAATAGTAAACTTCCCACCCATCAGGCAGCAAATCACCATCAGAATCGTCATCAACAGGATTGGTGTTCCATCTATCTGGTGCTTCTTGTGCGTTAGCCAAGGTATCATTGTCAATGTCAAATGTATCGTCCTTCAGCGAATCAAGTGAAGGGTCAAGAGCCCAACGCCCATTACAGCTATCACAGAGTGAGTTACTCGGCATTTGGAATCCTGTTAGGTTCATTTCACTGACTTGGAATTTGGGATCTAATGCAAAACCTCCCAACCAATTTTGCCACACATAACCACCAGGCTGCATGTTACAATTACTGTTTTGAGACGAATCATCACAACCAGGACGCTTCCACGTAGAAGTAGCAACCCAAAGACTGTGGCTGTTGGTATTGTCCTCTGCAGATTTCACCTGCATTTCCCAGCCATCCAACATACCATCCGAATCGGTGTCATTGAGAAGCGGGTTCGTTGGATTTTGGAATGGTCGGGGCACAAAGAGAACCTCATGACCGTCCACTAGGCCGTCATTATCTGTATCAGAGTTGTTTGCGTGTGTTAGGAAGTTGTCTTCTCCTGCGACGACTTCTTCTCCGTCTTCTAGACCGTCGTTGTCAGTATCAAACATACACGGGCTTGTTGAATACGCTTCACCTTCCCACATGAAATTGTTACCTGCTTCTTCTAAGTCACTCAGTCCATCTGAATCAGTATCTGGATTGGATGCATTTGAACCGCCAGAATTGCACACTGATGAAAATTCCATGAAGTCACTCAGTCCATCAGCGTCAGTGTCGTAAAGGCCAGGGTCAGATGTGACCCATGTTGGCTGGACACCACGATTGACAACCAAAATTTCCCATCCCATAACTTCAATTCCGTCAATCAGACCATCGTTATCGGTATCTGGGTTAAGCGGGTCAGTGCTACGTCCATCGATGGCTCCATCATTATCACGGTCGTTTGCTTGGTATTCCATCACGTTAGTAAATCGCTCTTCTTCTTCAACAATTGAAGCCCATGAAAATATACGGGAATCAATGGATTGGCCAACAGCGACATTAATTTCGTAGACATAACCATCAACAGGAGCGAATAGTGGAATGATTTGTTGATTTCCACCACCAAGAGTGATACGGGCAGTCATGACGGTTTGATTTGCAAGTACTTTCTCGTTTAGGTCAACAAGAATTGAATGGACAACGGCAGTATTTTCAAGCGTACTGAACATGACATGGCCATCTTGGTCAACATCCCAACCATCCATGTCAGGGTCGTTGTCTCGGTTATTACCATCGCGAGGGTTGAGGCCGTTGGTTGCTTCCCATCCATCAGGCATATCGTCAAGGTCAGTGTCAAGGCGCCATGGAGAAGTGAAATTTGTTGGACCGAAGATTTGAGCAACTTGGTATTCTTCCACATTGTTCATTCCATCTTCGTCCCAGTCGCTATAGCCATCAGATGCGTTTGCTGGGTCCAAAACATATGCAGCGTTTGGAGCACCCATGGTTGCATCAGAGTAGCAGAATTCAAAACCATCGGGCATGCCATCGCCATCTGTATCCCAATCGGAAGGACCGTTTAACAAACCGTCGCCATCCATATCCAAAAGGAACCAACTGGGCTCTTTTCCATAGAATGGGCCGACATGCACATTGGCCACTTCCAGTCCAACATTGCAGTTCTCTCCAAGGTCAGTAAACATCATTATAGTGGCATTTTCAACTTCGATGATATCATCAATCAGGTCCATGTCTGAGTCTCTAGCAGTTGGGTTAGTACCGTATGACTCTTCTTCAAAATTTGCAAGACCATCATCATCGCTATCAAGGACCATGTCACATGAGTGGCGCCCATTGGATGCAAGTCCATCCCAATCTGGCAATCCATTTTCTCCATCGAACCTACTTTCAAGTGCATCAACCATTGCTTTGTCCAAAAGGATACAATCCCAATTGCCATCAAGTGGGTTGAAGAGGGTTACATCTCCTGCAGGGGTTTCACGCGTCATTGTGTATTGTGACTCCCATCGGTCGTTGAGCCCATCGTTGTCTGTGTCTGCTCGTTGAGGGTCTGTTCCCAATTCTTGTTCTGCTTGATTGGTAAGACCGTCACGGTCAGGGTCACCAGTTGGACCTTGATTTGGGTCAGGCCATGAATCTGTTTCGTTTTCAATTGAAGCATCATCGGTTTCGGTGTTCTGTGATGGGTCAACTTCAAGGTCCTCAGATTCCCCATTATCCAATGGATTGAGGCCATGTTGTACTTCCCAGCCATCTTCCATACCGTCGTTATCGGTATCTGGATCATTGACATCCGTACCATATTGTGTTCGCTCCAAAATGTCAGATAGACCATCCTCATCTGTATCAGTTAGGTCATCCATAGTTTCGGTTTCGCCCCTAATATCTTCTTCAACAGCACTCGCGAATCCACCAATATCTTCGGATGTTTGGAAAAATCCAGAAACACCCACGAAAAGTGAACCGAAAATCATTGTTGAAACAATTGCAACATAGGCCATTTGATTGTGTGATAGGCTCATTTGACATACCCCGCACATCTGTGCAAGACTTCCGAGTCGCCGTATCGGTTATAGTCCTTGACCAAAGATGGGCAGACAAAGCAATACGAAATTAGTCCTTGTGTTATCTTTTTCAGATGTACTCTACCTTCCTTGGATGGAAAAATATTACAACAGAATCTGAGCCAATTTGGACTTCATAATCACAAGGAAAGCCATGTGCACGCTCCCACATGCCAAGTATTAGACCAACAGCTAAAGTTGGGAGTGGTGAAAAAATCTTCATACGCACTGCTGGAGCGTCTTCCAACGAAAATTGTTCGATGATTGTAGAGCCAAGACCACGGGAAAAAATGCGATGCTTAAGGTGGGATTCCCAATCACTCTGATTTTGTATGAAAATAGAGTACTCAGAAGCCTCAAACATAGCGGTAGCAGAAGTTACCAAAGCCCTGAACAAAGATGCAGATTCTTCTGAAAGCCCTGTGAGCGTACATCCTTCCCTCCAACGTTGTTCTGAATTGAATGGCCTTCCCTTAACCGATTGAAACAAACGATAAAGTGCAGTGGGTGGAATGAACATTGAACGCTCTTGGCCCATGAAAAAACCAAAAGTTCTGGGCTCAAATTCATGCTCTAAAGGTTTCAGAAAAATTTCTCCACCATCAGCAGAAGAAACCCACTCTGGCGGGTTGGGTTTGGGTGCAATTGGAATATCTTCGGATTTATCTGAAAAATCAAGTTCTATCAGTTCTGAATTGATTTGACGCCATTCCAAACGATACCTTCGCTTTTCAGCATGCTCATGGTGAGCCAAGCCAAATCCAGCACTGAGTGCATCATGACAAGGTGATTGAATTCTCCTAAATTGAGGCAAATGTACACCCCAGCCCATGGTTTTCCAACGAACATTCATTGCTTCAATTACCTTTTTTTTCCCAAACCACTTTGGAAACCTAAAAGATTGACTAGTGGCTAGGAAATATTCCTCGTCATCACTTGCTGCGTAGATTAATTTGCGCCCTATAGGAGATTTGAAACAAGATTCAAAATGACGCCACCAAACATGAAAGTCATTGACACTTATGAGTATGACATAGACTCCCTCGCCATCAACAATAAGACCCGAATTTGTCACTTGAAAATCAAGCCATTGAGAAAGGGACTGGTCCTTCATGAGTCTACACCTCATAACGGATATCCAGTACGTCCATCCTCGTTAAAGCAATAACGAATGGTTTGGAACTGAGATTTCATGTCCTTGACATCTTTGCGGACGAGTGAAGGGTCTTCATTTTCAATAAGAATGCGAGCATAAAAACGTGCAACATCTTGCATCTCATCTGGAGTGAAACCAACTCTCGTTAATTCTTGAACGCCAAGCCTTAGACCTGAGGGAGTCATGGCCTTAGTATCGCCAGGAAGCATGTTCATATTAGTCACAATCCCCCCATCTTCAAGCAATTTTGCTGCCTTTGCACCTGCTCCCGAATCAGTATCACCATGACGTGTTAGAACTTGATGTGAAGCAGTATAACCTCGGCCCTCTGCTAAAACATCAAAACCTTCAGAGGCTAAAGCCTGTGCAAACGCTTTTGCATTTTTGACTGTATCACCTGCATAAGATACACCATATTCTTGGAATTCAGCCAAGGCCATCACCTTGCCAGCCACATGGTGAAGGTGATAGGAAGAGCAAACTCCAGGGAACATTGCATTGTTCAATCTCTTATGAAATACCTCATCTTCTGATGAAGATAGGAGAAAACCTCCTTGGGGACCGGGGAAGGTCTTGTGACTTGAGCCGGTCATGACATCTGCACCCTCACGCAAAGGATCTTGAAATTCCCCTCCTGCAATGAGGCCGAGAACGTGAGCACCATCGTACATGACCTTCGCACCAACCTCTTTCGCCGCATCAGCCATTTCCTTTAGCGGCGTTGGAAATAGGAAAACAGATTGGCCGAATAAGGCAATTTTTGGTTTTACCTGGCGAATGACCTTGCAGGCTGCATCAACATCTGGTTCCATACGTTCCTCATCCCACGGATAAGTCGTTAGATTGAGGTCTCGTAAACCAACTGCTCCCATTCTTGCATGCGAAATGTGACCCCCATCCGCAGTTGAGACTGCTGTAATTGCATCACCTGGTTTAGCCAAGGCCTTGAGAGCACCAATATTACTCACGGTACCCGAAACAGATTGAATGTTGGCAAAGGAGGCGTTGAAGACTGATTTAGCAAGACGGATTCCAAGAGCTTCAATCGTATCAAAATCATCACAGCCCTGATAATATCGCTTCCCAGGTAGACCTTCCGCATACCGTCCATGAAGATCGCTTGAAACAATATCTTGAACCATCGGTGAAACAATATTTTCCGAAGCAATCATCCCCAGACCATCTCGGTAAAGACGCCCACTTGATTTAACCGCATTCATGACTGTTTGGCCGTTCATCCAATGCTCTTCCGATGGCGACCACGCACCTCGAGATTTGCCCATAAGAAAACCACGGCGAACACGGTCTTTGAATTGATTGCAAGGACGGCCTCAAGCAACCTGACGACTCACATTTGCCCTGGACGCCGGTTAGGAGGGCCTCCAGAAGTTTTTCTTTCACTGCGAATTGTATTACGGGGAACAAAACGGCTTTGAAATGACTCTTCTTCTTTGCCCTGTGCCGCTGCATTGAGGTTATTACCACCCTTTTTCTGAATATAATTGGTTCTCCCACGATAGGCAACGGGTCCGATGAAACGCTCTAACATTGGGCCTGATTCATCATGCTCTTTCGGACGCTTCAACCACCAAGCCTTGCCCAAGGGTTGTGTACGGGGAGGGCGCCCTTTCGCCATTGATACAGCCCTTCGCTTTAGACGCCCTTTGACTTTCTTTTCTGATTCCTTTGGCAGTCTATTGTAAAGCCAAGCAGGCATACCAATGTCCAGCACAACACCGTTTACTGAGACCAATATCCCCGATATTAGCAGGTGATTGCCGATTGGAATATTGCTCTCATTAGGCTGTGCTTTGAATCGCTTCATACGCCGAACATATTTCATCATTCCACGTTGGTCACGATGCTTGATCAATTGCTCTTGTTGCCTCATAAATCTACGATAACTGAAGTGCAAGAATAACAGGACAACCAACAACACTGAACCTTCATTCTTACCAACTTCTTGATAGGTAAGAATGCTAAGAACAAACCACAACGGAACCATGACAAAGAATGTGAATATAATCGAAAGTGGGCTTGCTGAAAATCTAGGCGGCATGACATGGCGGGTTGCCTCATGAGCGGCAACCATAACATTTGCAGTAATGGCTTCATCCAAGCCCCCTTTCACTGCTAATCCTGCAAATGCATTTACAGGAGCCTTGTCAATCCAATGCTTTTTGTCTTTTTCATCATCAAGAATAAGAGATACTTCGAGATATTCTTTACCCTTCTTACCATAACCAAAGATAACAGCTAGGGCCATGACCCTCGGGTCTTTTGAGTCACTCTTAATGAGTTCATCTAATACCGATTTAGCGTCATGCCATTCTCCAGTATCCAAGAGACACAATGCAACTGCAATTCTGGGCCTAACGCCTGTAGGGTCTTGGCGAACAAGCGTCAATGCCATTTCCAATGCTTCGTCATATTTTCGCTGAGCACGCAGTAAAGCAACCATTGACAACTGCCCTACCAATGAAATACGGTCTTTGTGCATGGACAAATCCTTGGGTTGGGGACTCCAGTAACGCATCATGCTCTGAAGCGCTTGTAGGTGATCTATGACCGAATTATTTTCCCAATCCCATAGGTCATCTTCAGTTACTTTGCCCTGCCACGGGTCAAGCCATTCACAAATGAAAGAAAGGATTTCAGGCTCATCATAACCTTCGGGTTGCTGCAAACCATGCAGTGCCTCACGCGCAGCATCAAGACGACGTAGGGCCATGTACCCAGTGGCGACAATCATGCGGGCTTCATCATCATCACCTCCAGCCTGTGCAAGCAATTTCCTACTATCTTCAATAGCTTGGGGCCAAAGTCCGCGAAGTGCCTTCTCCCACATGGAGGCCCTCGTCTGCTCTTGGCGAATCAACGCCTGATCACCAGGGAAATCGTGAGTTTGAACACGAAGCAACAAATCAATATCCTCGTTGTAGGCTGCATTTTCCACAATTTGTTGAAGACGGTCCCCGCCCTCAACTT
>DASCRS010000051.1:0-4702 GCA_034402455.1 Candidatus Poseidonia sp.
CGGCCGAGGATGGATGGAATTACTGGGTCAATTGGATTTGGCCTTCCACGAAATGTTCTCCATTTGCTGATAAGAAGCATATTCCACGAAGCACCCATGATTCTCCCGTAAGCAAAAATAGTAGGGGCCATGAAAGTCAGCATTGCAAATGCTAGCCATGTTGGCGTGACAGAACCGTTGATCCTATATCCATACACAACGACGATGAGTGTAATTATCACCAAAAGAGCCATAGTGACAAACCGGCGAATAAAATTTGCAAAAATAGATGATTTTACTTCCCTAGTTTTGCGTCCCAAGATTTGACCATTGAGTGTCTCCCATGGTGAAATAAATACGGGAATCAGAACCAAAATCCCGATTAAATACAAATTCACTTTGTAGAAATTTGCAGGATCAAACAGTAATTCAGCGATGAGCAGCAAAACTCCCGTTAGACCCATCATGTACAAAATAACACCATATCCAACACGACCTTCTTTGAGAAGACGACGTGAATCCCTTAGCGTTCGTGTAATTCGGTGAACTTCATACAAGCCGTCATCAATTTCAAAGGCAACCTGGAGATTCTTTAGTTGCTGAGGTATGAACCAACGGCGTACCATAAATGCCACAAGCAAGGCCAATAATAGCGGCCATAGAATCCCTGTTGAGAAGCCAGAACTTTGTTGCACATCAACCGCTGAAGCATTGGGCAAAAGCAAAAGTGTAAACAGGACAGAAAACGCCCCTATCACAACTAACCTCTCCCGGCGCATGAGCAGAGGGGAGAGAGACGCCTCATCAAGTCTTCCGCTACGAGTTCAATCAAATTCTACTTCGTGATAGAAAATTTTCAATGCGGTCAAATGCCTCTTTGAGAACATCAATATTTGGCAAATATACCAGCCTAATATGCCCTTTTCCCAGTTCAGGCGAAAAACCGCTACCATGAACAAGAAGCACATGTTCTTCATGCAACAAATCTAGAACAAATTCCTTGTCAGCGTTGGCCCATTTGTCGTCAGTAAGCCGAACAAACATGTAAAAAGCGCCCCCTGGAGATTCAACTTCGACTCCCTCCATGGCGTTGATGCGTTCAATACAGTAATCCCGCTGTGATTCTACTTTTGAACGATAATCTTCCATCCATGATTTATCTCCCTCCAATCCTGCAAGGAATCCAATTTGAGCGGGTGTTGAGGCGCATAATCTTGACCGTAATAATCGTTCAAGGCCATCCCTCAAGTCCTTCATTCGTCCTTTTGGGTCGTGTAAAGCCATGTAACCGATACGCCATCCAGGAGCATAATACACCTTGGAAACGCCGTTGAGTACAATAACTGGTTGTGAAGTATTACGGCTTGCAACAGAAACATGCCTTCCTGTGAAATCAAGGCCATCGTATATTTCGTCCGCTACAATGACGCAATTGGGGTACTTTGAAGCAATTTCTAGAAGTCTGTCAATATCTTCTGAACCGCAAACAGTGCCGCAAGGATTGTTCGGATTGATGAGAACCAACAGACGAACATCATCGTCCATCTTGCGTTCAATATCGTCAAAATCCAAACCCCAGCCATCAAGGTGTTTGAGTTTGTATTCAACAGTGGTCGCCCCATACATCTGTGGATATGCCATATATGGAGGATAATGAGGACCAGGTGCGAGAACTTTCGTACCCTCTTCAAGAATAGCAGCAAAAATTAGTTGGAGCGCTTCGGTAACACCATGACAGACATAGATGTCATCGGGTTGTGCGTCCCATCCCTTTCGCTGCTCATCCTTTGCTATTGCATTTCGTAATTCTGGCAATCCATAAGAAGGTGAATATCCATTTCTCCCGTCATGCAGAGCCTTTGAATATGCGTCAACCATATGCTGTGGGGTTGGCAAACCAGGATACGCAATGGGGTCTCCAATGTTCAATTTTATTATGTGATGTCCCTCTTTCTCAAGTTTAGTTGCTGGAACAACAACATCCCTGATAGCATACTCAATGCTCGCTGCTCGTTTTGAAACAGGTACTTGGTCAGACATACGACTCAACCTCCCTAAATCATTCAGTTCTTTCAACTTTCACCGTTCAGGATTTGACATCCTCAGGGGAATGTCCAGCCATGGCTAGAACCTCATGGAAGTATACTTCATCAACTGGTTGCACGGAAAGACGCTGTCCTCTTCGCAGAAGGGGCATTCCCTCCAAATTTGGATTTTCCTTCATGTCAGGTAGACTTACGGTGGAAGATAAACCGAGAACGGGGGCAATATCAACCATAAACCAACGAGGGGAATCTGGAGAAGACTTGGGGTCATAGTAATGGCCGTGAGCATCCCAAGAAGTAAAATCTGGATAACCTTCCTTAACGATTTTTGCAACGCCTGCAACATGAGGAGGTTTCGTGTTTGAATGATAAAAAAGGACTAAATCCCCAACTTTCATCAAATCACGCATGGTATTTCTTGCTTGATAATTACGAACTCCATCCCAGTGTGTCTGACCATCTTCAACAAGTTGCTCGTAAGGGTAAACATGGGGTTCAGACTTCATGAGCCAGTAGTTCATGATGTCCCGTTAGGTCGGAGGTCTATGGAATGCTCGCTCACCAAACATCGACGATATCATCGATGAGGGATGCATCCATTACATCATCCAACGAGTGTCCAGTATTTTCAACCAAACCAAGGCGTATTGCCATGCCATTGGCGCCACCAACGGCACCAATACCCATCTTCTCAAGTGTTACGAATATCGCAGGCAAGAGAATAAGGGCACTCGCTGCAGCGACCCAAAGAAGAATCAAGATGACGGTGATGAACGGCCGAATTTCAGGAATAGGTATGTCGTAAGCGGCAAACATGCCCAGCGATGTTACAACAGCAGCCTCGAATAGCGACATTCCCGTACCAACAGCAGCGCTACGTATGGCTTGAATCCCTCCTCCCAATTCCCGAATACGGTTAGCAATGTGAATTGAAAAGTCAACACCTACTCCCACCAAAATCGAACCTATCATGACTGTCACTAAGGATAACGGAACATCCATTTGCCACATAACCAACCACTGAAGAGCGACTGTCGCGATAACTGGTGAAGTTGTCCATATGGAATACCTAACATCACGGAAGACAATTGCAAGGGTAATTAGGGTGAGAATAATAGCGAAACCAAGTGAAGTCCATTGTGAACCAACGATTAAACGGTTGACTTCAATTGCAGTAGCGGCCACCCCTGTCAAGTCTTCAGCAGTTTCTCCGAAATCACCTCTAAAAGAGTCCGTATTTTGGTTAACAACCTCAACACTTCGTGCGGTATCTGCCACGGGAATAAATGGCATATCAACATAAATAAGTGAACGACTGAAATCATCGCTGACGAAGATCTCTCGAGTTTCTTTGGTCAACGAAGCATAGAACACATCTAGAAGAAAAATCTGAGTTTGACGTGAGCCTGGAAGGCCGTATTCACTCGGGTCGGTCAAAAGGTCCCAAAATGAAGTGTTAATCGCCAATTGATTGCCCAAAAGAACTTGGGATAATTCCTTGAAATCATCGCATTGGTCTTGAGCGATAATACAGGGAGTTTCTTGGATGAAGGCATTTGCCTGCTCACCTGAAACGCTGGCCTTCACACCAGAAGATTTCATCAAGAAAACAACTGATACTGCTGTTGTATTCTCAATTCCATTGAGTTTGGATTCAAGATTGTCTATTTTCTTGAGCATAGCAGCTGGGTCATCGTTTGAAGGATCACCGTCCCTAATATCGCCGCTCACATTGGCATTGATGAGGACCATGCCGACCTGGCCTGCTTCGAATTCTCTACTGTATTGTTTCATTTTAACAACTGGTGATTCTCCTTCTGGAGCCATTCCCAGCAGGTCAATATTTTCTTCAACATTTGCTTGTCCAACCGTCGCAGATAATAGAATGAGGAGAAGGAACACACCTATGACACCTTTATTGTACTTCACAGGCACTTCAACCAGTACATCGAATGCCTTCAGAGGAGGATGTTTGGGTTTTCTAAGGTCAAGAATAAGCGTAAGGTTTGGAACCATGAACATTGTCAAAATATAGACGATAACAATACCCGCAGATAAGGCAATACCGACCGTTTGTATCGGCGCCATGGGTGTGAAAACTAGCGAAATAAATCCAATGACGGTTGTGACGGCAGATAAGAAGACCGCTTTTCCTGTTGACGATAAGGAGGCCCGCATTTTTTCCGACCGAGTACCTGATTCTTCTGCATAGCGATTCGTGATGTGAAGTCCGTATGAGACCCCCAACGCGAGTAAAATTGGCCCGACAATAATAACCGTCATCGTCACTTCATAATTTGTAGCACCAATGAGCCCCAGTGTCCAAAATACTGCACATAAAGTCGGTAAACCAGCAATTATGAGAACTTTAAGTCCTTGAATCGGACGCATCCCTGTTAAACCAGCCTGTAAGAGGTCAGAGTGGAATATAAACAAACCAATTGCGACCAAAATAACTGCCATTGGGAAAATCTCCCAAAACAGACGGAATGAAAATTCAGTTACTGCATTTGTAATAGGGACAGGACCAGTCAAAACCATGGACAGACCCAAATCATCCCAATTGCAAAGGCTGTTATCTGCAGGAGCGCCGTTTTCATCAAATTCACAAGGACGCTCTTTTGAGGATATGTTGTCAAGGATAAATTGAGTATCTGCAATGATATCTTTTGCAGGTC
>DASCRS010000052.1:0-3806 GCA_034402455.1 Candidatus Poseidonia sp.
AAAACTACCATCGAGGGCAGCCATCAAATCAAACAACGGATGCAGATTTTCCTTAGAAGAGTGAGATAGGCCAAAAACTTCCATCAGATGGTCAAAATTTGAAGAACCATAGGGGTCTTGCAAATCCTCTTCGGTGTAGAAGAATTCTTCGGGGTCTGGCTCCACGACAAGAAGGCTCGGGTCCTCAATAAGGGCTTCAATAAAACACTTCATGAGAGCTACTGGGACCAAATGTAAATTCGTGGTATGCTCCGTTGAACGTTGTGAATGATTCCAAGTTGGGTGACCCAATTCAACGCTTCGTGAAATGTGTAATTCCTCGTGTGTAAGCGAGTCAGGATCCAACAACATAAGCATGCCATTTTTCATAACCCGCATGTTGGTGATCGAGATATCACCGTGGTCAAAGCCTGCTGATGTCATTTCATCAACAAGGCGAGAAAATTGATGTAAAAGGTCTGTGAGGACTTGAGGCTCATTCCTTTGTTGGTAAAGTACTCGCCAAAGAGGTTCACCATCCACCCACTGCATAACCATAACTGGGCAAGGCTGAATGCCCGTTTCGGGGCCGAAATCAAACGCATGCATTTCAAAACCTGGAAACCAAGCAATCATCTTCTCATCCATTTTTTCACTGATAAAATTCAACCGGTCAATATGCTCAGAGCGAGCAAAGATATCCGAGATAGGAACTCGAAGTGCAAAAGGAGGACTTTGGGGGTGTCGTGCCTCTAGAACGAGCCAAGCTGCTCCAAGGCGGTATTCCAAACTGTTGCCAAACGGCCCACCCTTCACTAGAGAATATCCTTCCAAATTCAAAGATTTCAAGAGCGCTGGTTCGCACTTCTCAAGCAAGGGTAACCATTCAGACGTTAACATATTCACTCCTCTTCAATAACGGGCATAGGCAATGGGCGAGGCCCGTTGCCTTCAACGACCCTGGAACCAAGTTGAATCATTTCAGAAAGGAGAACTGGGTCCGCATTATGGATATACGACCGAGACTCTGGGGACAAAGTAACTCCTCCTAATTCAGGTACATTGGAGCCTTCAAACATGTGGCTTGGCAGCAAAGTTGACAAATCATAAAGCATTGATGCGACCTCTCCGTCGGGTCGCTCAACGGGGAACACGAGAGGTTCGTCTCCATCTGCACTAATATGAGCAAGAAGGTGAACAAAACTTCGCCCTCTCACCGTTGATTGTTGTAACTCTATCAGTTCACCAGTTGTCTCTTCATCGAAATTGAGCTCTTTGAAGGAGCCATCGGTCAGTGTGACCACCATCGCGCTACTTTGGGGGTACTTTCCATAAAATTCTGAAAGTGTAGCATAAACTCGTTCCCAACCCTTTAGGAGCGGTGTCTTACCCTTCGGCTCAAGATTAAACCATTGAGGAAAGTCGCCGTCTTGTTGCGCGAGGGTTGCCCACTCGTTAGCGGGGAGCCAGCCATCTTCAGGCTCATCTTCTCCAAGGCCCCAGTAAACCGAATCTCCTTGAGCAACATAGAGCCCAAGGGCAATACGATTGCAAATTTCACTTTCTTGGTAACAAACATTCACGACGAGGTCATGAAGGGCACGATTAACTGCTGTTTCAAGCGTGGCTGCAATGCTTTCTTCTGTTCCTTGCTCCACATCGGTCATCCACGACACACCTGTCGAATGAGACCCGTCAACAAGGAATAGAACGAGGGCTGGGGATTGTGTAGTTGCTTTCATGTTATCACCTCAAGATTGAACGGGCACGAAGGTTCCGATTTGGAGAAAGGCCGAGAGTTGCTGCAGGTCTGCGTTCAAACAATAGCCACGTGCAGCTTCTGAGATATCGAGTGAGAGTTTGTCGTTGGCACGCTTGACCATGTTGGCTGGCAGAACCGAAGAAATCTCTCCCATATGTTGAGCATATGTTGAGTGTGTAACTGGATCGTCAGGGAATAGCACTGAGTTCTGCTGTCCGCTGCCATCAATGTGGATGTTGAACAACATGGCATTACCATCCTCTGTGTGTTGGTCAGTGATTGCGGACGCTGCGCGTGAGAATTGATTCCAATCGTCGTTGTGGTCTGTTGGTATGCCATCGGTGATATTGATCACAATAGGAGGGAATGATTCAGGGTAGTTGTTGATGTGGTGTTCAACGCTTCGAGCTGCTGCTGCAAAGGCCTTGCACATTGGCGTCCAGCCTTCCGCATACGGTTCGATCCATATAGGGAGAGATCCTATGTCTGTCTTCTCTTGACGCAATGCCGCAGGAATCCACTCCGAGGCGGACATGTAGGAACAACTTGGTTCAGATGTTTGTCCAAGTGTCCAGTCAACACCTTGTCCATCATGCGGCTCGGTACCATATGTGTAGACAGCGAGATTGATGTAATCGCGGATTCCATCCTCGGCGCTGTAACAGGCGTTCTGCGCGATGTCTCGTAGTGTTCGGTTCAAAGCAAAGGAAGCCCCTTCTGAAAGAGAACCTCCCCCTCCCCATGATTCATTCATCGAGTTTGAACCATCCAAAAGGATGACAATCAAACTTGGGTTTGCTCGGGTAATTTTCTTCGTATAGGTGTTCGGACTGGCTGGCATGAGAATCCTAACGATATGTTCGCATATAAAGAACAGCGAAAAAAGTTCTCTCAAAGCGAACCATTAATTGTTCTTAAACAGGTCACTGCTCGCCATAGAACTGATATCTTCATCCAAGGACCGTCATCCATCATCGTAGCCTTAGTCTATTAGTCAGAAGTGTTGGTCGTTTGTATATGGCCGGCAGGGGACCTCCACCTTCCTCCAATCCCAGAAAGCGTAATTTCGTTAGTACATGGGAAGAACTTCCCCCTGGTGAATGGTTGGATAACGACGAGCATGGAACCAATTGGTACCAAACCAACGATGGCGATTATTGGCATTCAACCGATGAGGGATACGTTAGGTGGACCGAGGACGAAGAAACGACGCAACCTGAAAACACCCGCCGTGAAGTGCATTCGGAACGAAAAGAGGACCCCGAGCCAGAGGAATACGAAGATGAGGAAGAAGAGGAGGTCAAACCAAAGAAGGTCAAACAGCGACGGCCACCGCCTGAAGTTGGAGCCCGCCCCGGCATCATTGGATTCTTGGCCTCATTGACCATTCTAGCATGGACCTATTTCGGAACCATTCCGTTCACGGAAAAAGCCAGTGCTCGCTTGGACGGATTGGAAGAGGAAATGGACTATGAAAGTGCACCTTACGAGATGTATGAAGCGGTTTACGAACTTCGTATTGCATTGGAGAAGGTTTTGGAACTCAATGAACTTGTGCTGATGATTGCCGGCCTTAGCGTTCTGTTTTCGATACTCTCGTTTACAAAGTTCACAAAATGGTGGCTCATCCCATTGAGTTTGACGGCACTTCTTGGGCTATTGGGCTATGCTGCCTGGCTTGAAGATGGGGCACAAACCGAGTTTGTACGGGCCTGTAACGAATGGACCGACTGCCAACCTGCGACCCCAATATGGATCAGCAACGCCATGATAGCAAGCTACTGCGGTGGGATTGCCTGGATTATCATTGGGCTGCGAGTAGTCGGTGCTTTGATGAGCCGAGAATCTGTTGAACTCGAAGATTATGACGACGATTTCGACTTCTATGATTTCTACGACTGATGTGGATACGCACCAAGAACCTCTCGATTTTGCGGGGACGTACCGTAAGGCTTCGATAAGAGTCCCCGCTCCCAGACTTGAACTGGGGACACCCTGATGTCTGCTGAGACGTTTGTTTTTACACAACTACAGTCAGGTGCTCTACCAACTGAGCTAAGCGAGG
>DASCRS010000053.1:0-5071 GCA_034402455.1 Candidatus Poseidonia sp.
ACACTCATTACATCTCCAGCACGATTGTGTTCAGCAGATACGAGTGGGTTTTTGATGGTAGGTGGGGTAATCTCCAAAGAAATACTGGCCGTTGCTGCAGGGTCTAGCATCCCAGTAATTGTACTGGTAAACTCAAGATCCCACCCTGTAGCGCTTGAAGTTAAGCCAGATGTTAGCATGAAGGTGCTCGGAGAATTACCGTCGTTAGTAATATCGACCAGAACGGTTGATGGTTTGCCAGGCGTGACCTGCTGAGTAGCAACAGGCATAGTGACGGTAACAGCATAAGATTCGCCAGCAAGAATTGTGGTATCTACTGTATAAACAAAACCGCTTCCTGCTGAAGTAAGCGTCACAGTAATTATGTCAGAATCGGTTCGTGCAGCACTAATAGGGACATCGACTTGTACCAAAACGGAGGTAGTTACTCCCGGAGATATATGGGCGGTATTGGGATAAGGTAGTGCGGTGGAATCAAACCACGCACTTACTGAAGAAACCCCAACAGCATATTCGTCGCTTGCAAGACCAACATTCTTGATTATGTAAGTGAGTGTTGTGCTCTGCCCAGGCTCAACGCTTCGGTCTTGAGGGGGCGTAACCTCCGCATCATAATTTGAAAAGATTACATTGAAGTTCAAGAATTCCTCTGTTCCAGTCCAAGCAACGCCTGTTGCAGTCATCGTACCTACGACACTCCATTCGCCAATGAGAGAGGTCGCATCAAAATTCAATGTGACTATCGCTGGCGTAGCCCCTCCTTCGTAAAGGCTTCCAGGGCTGACTATAGGGACTGTTGAAGAGATTTCTGTGAAGGTATTCCCAGGGTCGCTTACATCAGTAAATTCAAGTGCGTATGAAGCAGAGAAATCTTTGACGCCATCATTGCGGACATTAATGGAAAAGTCGTGCACTGATTTTGACCAAACTACTGTGGCTTGCCCAGGTGCTGGTTGTGGAATATCAATGATGCTCGGTACTGAAGCCGCTTGCGTGAGTGTGACATCAACAAGAAGTTGTTCTTCATCGTTAGCGGTATTTACATCTGCAGAAGAGGTAACTCTTGCCTTTAGAATTTGGTCTGGCCCGAGTGTTGCACTCCATGAAAACACAACAACATTGCTGCTTGCACCACTGGCGATAATCCCTAAATCGGTTGTATCAATCACAGCATCACCTGAAGTGGAGGTGCCCTGGTGAAGGAGTGCGAGAGATGCTTGGCCAGCGGAAAGCCCGATGTTTTGAACTTGGATTCGCACAATATGTGTTGCTGCTTCAGCAACAACAGAGCCGCCATCAATCATTGAACCTGCGCCATCGAGAGTAAACGAGGTCACTACGAAATCGGGGGAAGCGCGGGCTCCGTCATCAGCCATTGACATTGGCGCAATGCTGGTAAATAACAACAAGCTAACCAATAGCAGAGGCATTGTTCTTTCAGACACTGTCAGCACCTCCGCTGGGCTTTGTGAATCGGTCAATAGTGACATTCCTTCCTTGACGCTTCCATTGACTCAAGAGTTGTTGGAGAAGGTTTTCGTGCTCTTCCTCGGTAATTCCCAAACGGCGACGTTCTTCCCAAAGCAATAATTGCTCAGTGCGAGTAAGTAAAGCGTCTCTAAGGTACAATTCCAAAGTTCGCCTATAAGCATCACGATCAGAAATAGCATAAACAATGCCATCGCCTGGAACTTGGTCAGCCCGATTTTGTATGAGATTACCCAACATAAGCGCCTCGTCATAGGAAAGATGGCGTTTGTCAAGGTCTGTTTGGACAGAACTGGCTATTTCCTGAAGATTGAATTTAGTCGCAGCACGCTGAATTTTCTTGAAATGTCGGCGAGCCTTTCTAGACATACGGGCACCGACCATGGCTTCTACGGGAGCGTGCCGGTTATTGAACGAATCGGTTCAAATGGTTCATTTTATTCATTATAAATAAATTTTAATTCATTTTGCATAAAATAGCCAATGGACAATATCTCAAAAATTAACACATTGTCAATGATTCAAGATGCAATGCATTTAGATGGATGGGGCCTTGGGTTGATTCATGAGCGACACCATTACTCTCAACCAAGGAGATAAAGCCCCCGAATTCAATGTGAAAGACCAAGATGGTACAATGCATGATTTGAGTGCATACAATGCACAAGGAAAACAAGTAATTCTCTATTTTTACCCAAAGGATTCTACTCCTGGATGCACGACTCAGGCTTGTGATTTTCGAGATAACATGGCAAGATTCCAAACCGAGGGATATGTTGTACTGGGAGTTTCAAAAGATTCCTCGGCTTCTCATGGTCGATTTATTGCGAAAAAGGAACTTAATTTCCCCTTACTTGTTGACGACGAGCTCGAACTCCATCAAGCGTTTGGGACATGGCGCATGAAAAAGAACTACGGTAGAGAATACATGGGTTGCGCCCGCTCCACATTTGTCATTGATTCGGATGGAACTATTGCATGGTGCCGATACAACGTCAAGGCAAAGGGCCATGTTAACATGCTCATGCGAGAACTATCTCTCAATGAATGAGGTCATCAAATGGCACAATATCCACTCACAGGCGAACGGGTTGACCTGCCCGACGGTGCCGTTGCGTGGTGGCCATGCCATATTGGAAAGAGAAGTTCCATCGGAGCAAACACAACAATTGGCGCATTGGCGCATATCGGACAAGATGTCCAAATTGGTGAATATTGTAAGATTCAAGGTGCTGCATATATTGCTGACCGCTCAGTATTGGGAGATCGGGTCTTTATCGGCCCTAACGCTACATTGCTCAATGACCGCTTTCCTCCATCAGGTGATGTTGAAAAATGGGCGCCAATCCATGTGGGAAAAGATGCTGTCATCGGCGGTAATGCCACAGTGGTTGCAGGTTGTAACATTGGCGAAGCAAGCGTACTTGGCGCAGGCTCTGTCCTCACGAAACATCTCCCTTCTGGTGAAGTCTGGGTAGGAAATCCCGCTCTTTTCCTAATGACTCGCAGTGAATACGAAAAAAAAGGTGATTTAAGTGGATGAACAATCAATCATTACGTCATTCCTAGAGCGATGCAATACCTATGCCAAAGCATCGATTGAGAGGAAGAAAGAGCGTGGGGAACTTGAAGAAATACCGCGATGGGAATCCTATGTTGAATTCAATCAGCACGCAATAGACGAAATCGCAGAAGGGACACTCGACCAATGGTTTGAGCAAGCATCTGAAGAAAAACCACCTCTTCATCGACTCGCAGTTGATGAAATGACTCATGTTGACCGTAGCATCTGGCTAAACAATGTTCTCTCACCACGCCCCGTGGTAATCGCTGGAACTCTTGACCAACAAGGCCATCGAAATTTCGCCCCACTCTCATCTGTAATGGCAGTTTCAACTGCACCACCCTATCTTACTGCTTCGTTTTCAGTTCACAAAGATGGTCGTCACCGTGATACACTCGCCAATATGCGAGCAACAGGTAGAATTCTTCTCAACATGATGCCAGCCACTCAGCGTGGGGCAGAAATTGTTGATGAAACAGCCACCCCATTACCACATGGTGAAGACGAGGGGTTACTTCTTGATGGCCTCCCGACCATAGATTCCCAGCCACTCATCATGTCCGAAGCCATCGCCGCCATCGAAGCAGAATATGTTGAGGAACATGAACTTCCAGAAGCAGTGGCTCGAATCGCAGTTATGCGAGTCAAAGCCGTTTGGTTTTCTACAACAGCGATACCAGTAGAAGGATTAGCCGTTCTTTGTCAACATGGAATGGACGATATGACGCCAGCACCTAGGGGCTGGAAAAAGCGAGTTAGCAAGCATTACGGCTGAGGATTCAGTTCCTTCCAAACTCGCATTAAACCTGCATCAAGAGTGACAGAACATCGCCACCCAAGCAATTGTTCGGCAGAGGTACAATCTGGTACTCGTCGCTTTGAGTCACCAAAATATCCCTCTCCTCCGACCATTGGAGTTTCTTGTGCACCAGTAACCTTTACAATTCTTTGAGCCAATTCGGCGATACTTACCTCTTGTGAACTGCCAATATTGAATGAGCATCCTGCAAGAGAATGTACTCCATCAACTGAATGTTCAAGTGACCCTGCTAAAACAAAACCTTCCACGATATCATCGATATGGGAAAAACTACGAGTTTGTGAACCATCTCCATGTATATTGATGGCTTGTCCAGAGCGAACGGCGTGAAACATCATTCCTACCACTTGCCCGTATGCATCGCCAAGCAACCTTGGCCCGTATGCATTGAATGGGCGGACTACACGGGCATCAACACCAGCGGAAACGGCGTTTTGGACGGCGATTTCACCGAGGTATTTGCTACCTCCATACGAATGCCTTTGATGCTCGTGCGCTGAGGGAAAAACGGTCGTTGTGCGGTCCTTCAATGGCATGGCCGCCTCATCACCAAAAGCTTCGGGTGATGATGCAAACACATACCGAGCACCCCAACGCTGGGCAGCAGCAAGAGTTCTCAATGTTGTATTGATGTTAACCTCTATGACTTCCCTTGCCGCTTCATGAAACCATTTGGTTCCATTGATTGCTGCCAAATGGTGAACTAGATCAAAACCTCCAAACACTGCTTCGCAGTTATCCAATACAGAGTCACTGGATACATCACCTTCTACAAAGTGAAACGATGAGTGTTGTTCAACGAAATGAAGGTAGTCTCTATTACCTCGGAACAAGTTGTCTACTCCAACCACTTGATGGCCATCCTCCACGAGGCGTTCACATAGTGAAGAGCCAATGAATCCTGCAGCCCCAGTAACCAGAATTCGCATGGTCATGCGTCCACCTTTGCCCTTTCAAGAACTGTGAGCGATACGATTGAACCACTTCGGCGTAATTCAACTATGTCTCCGTTATTGATGGCGATGCAAGGGTCTTCATCAAATCCATGACCATAGGGGAGACCAAGCAACGAACAAGCAGGTAGCGTCAATGCACATACATCCCTGTTGACAATACCTTTGGGTCCTTTACCAGTGTATAGTAAACCCATGAGAACATATGGTGCAACTGTTGAACCCGAACCTTTGGGATAAATTAGA
>DASCRS010000054.1:0-8615 GCA_034402455.1 Candidatus Poseidonia sp.
CTCACTGAATCAAACATGGGTGCTGAACTTGCAAATTATGGTTCCAATCCAGGGACTACTGCGTTCATTTCAGGCATCGTCATGCTTGGTGCATCATCCACGCTTGGTGGTATTAACTTCATCACAACTGTATTCACCATGCGGGCAAAGGGCGTTACATGGATGAAAATGCCGCTCTTCTCTTGGTCGGTTTTCATCAGTGTATTCATGCTCTTCATGTCCTTACCAGCATTTATCATAGGCGTTGCATTCTTGCTCTTTGACCACACCCTTGGTACAGTTTTCTTCACTGCTGGAGGAGACCCATTACTATTCCAACACTTATTCTGGTTCTTTGGCCACCCTGAGGTATATGTTGTTATTGTGCCCGCGTTTGGTATTGTCTCTGAAGTTCTTGCTACATCTGCTCGACGTTCCATCTTTGGTTACAAATCAATGGTGATTGCAATGGCTGGAATTGGAGTTGTTGGTTTCATTGTCTGGGGCCACCATATGATTACTTCTGGTATGGACCCATTCTGGCGAGCTGCCTTCATGATCACAACGATGTTTGTTGCTATCCCAACAGGAGCGAAAATCTTCAACTGGCTTGCCACACTTTGGGGTGGTTCTTTGGTCATGAAAACCCATACGCTTTGGGCACTGGGCTTTATTGTCACTTTTACACTGGGCGGAATTTCAGGAATGTTCTTCCCTGTAGCAGGTCTTGATTTACACTTCCATGATTCATATTTCGTTGTAGCACACTTCCATTATGTCTTCATTGGCGGTACTGTCTTCGGCCTATTCTCCGGCGTTTACTACTGGTTCCCCAAGGTTACAGGACGTAAACTCAACGAGACCCTCGGCCTTTGGCACTTCCTTATCGGATTTGCATCCTACAACGCTGCCTTCTGGCCAATGCATGCACTTGGAATTATGGGGATGCCACGCCGTACTCACACCTATACTATTGAATCAGGATTTGCTGAATACAACATGGCTGTTTCTACCTTTGCATTCATCTTTGGTATTAGTCAAATTCTACTGCTTTGGAATATCATTTACTCCGCACGCCGTGGAGAGCCTGTCGGCAAAGACCCATGGGGCGGCTGGTCCCTTGAATGGTCAACAACTTCCCCTCCACCTACACCATCGTTCCATGATGACCCTGTGCAAGGCGATATGAACGAATTGCATCCCCGCCATCACCATGAGAAGGCCCCGAGCCTGAAAAAACGCATGTGGGATGGTAAACTAAAGGGGGCTGAAGAATGAGTTCTAAAGAAGCACATGTCGAAAACAGCCTCTGGATGCGTGCTGTCCTCATGGGCGGTACCTTCCTTGTCATCGGCGTACTTGCATTTGCTACCATGGGCGTTGGTATGGCCAACATGAAACATCATGATTACGAAGAAGCAATCCATCATTACGAGGATGCAAAGCACGACTATGAACTAGCAAAAGCCAACAATGCATCTGAAAAGGAGATTACTGCATTTTATGAGGCAAAGGATGATGCACATCATGACGAAGTTGATGCCCATCTCTCTTACCTAACATGGAGAACTGCAGGGATTACAATTCTATTGATCTGTGTCACTTACGCAAGTTTCATCGGACTCGGTGGATTCTTGAATTCAATACAGCCCGATGAAGACGATTCCCATGGCGGCTCCAGTTACGGAGGAGATGACCATGAGCATCATGGCTCAGGCTCTCCAATTCTCTTTGCCCTTGGTATCATGCTCTTTTTGATGGGATTCCCTGAATTTCAAGGCGCTATCAAAGATATGCTCTCTGGAGATGGGGCAAGTCTTAGCGGACTGGGATTGAGCCTAATTGGGCTCTTTGTCATCGTCATTGGTGTTGCAAACTGGTGGAGAGAAGATTTGCCATTCATTGGAAATGGAGAACAAATTGCAACCTCGGCGCCGTTTGAAGGGGAACACATCCGCAAGGCGGGTCTCTGGGTTTTCATCATGTCTGAAATCATGGTGTTCGCCACATTCTTCTCCTCATATCTCCGTATGCGTACTGAGTGGTGCACAGGATGGCAAGTTGAAGCAGGAAACTGTGACCAAGTGGACATGCTAACAGCCTCTGATTTCCTTCGCCCTGGTGGTGCAGATCTCGGAGGATTGGGTGGACAAGGTGACTTCATGACTTTGTTGCCTGGAGCGATTAACACCTTTGCACTAATCATCTCTTCTTACACCATCGTCCTTGCCCTAAAGACGGCCAAGAACGCTAACTGGGAGGCTCCAACTGGATTCATGGGCAAACTCATGCCAACAAAGAAGGCTGCTGTTCGAAATTATCTCCTAGCAACACTCTTCCTCGGCTCCTTGTTTATCGTCTTGAAACTCATTGAATGGAGCCACTTAGTTGCTGAAGGATTTACCATTGGAACTCAAGCAGGTAGTATCTTCTACATCTCAACAGGAGCCCACGGACTTCACGTATTCATCGGCCTTTTGGTCATGCTCTATTTGGTGTTCAAGGCAGATACTATTGAGTTCAATGAGAAAAATGCACAGGGTATCGAATACTTTGGCTTGTACTGGCACTTTGTCGATTTGGCTTGGGTGGTAATCTTCCCAGCCTTCTACTTGTATTGAGGTGATAAAATGGGTGAACATGCAACAACAGGACTCGAAAAATGGCTCAAGGATAAGACTGGAAGAGATATTTATTTCTGGAATTTTCTCGTATTGATGGTCTTTACTTTGTTTGAAGTTGCCGCAGTCTTCTTTTCGGGAATACCATTGAAGGCCGTTTGGGCCATCTTAATCGGCGTTGGTATTGTCAAAGGATATGGAATTGCTGCCTACTTCATGCACTTGAAGGGGGACCCACGAATCTATACAAGAACGGCTCTTTTCCCAGTTGCTTTTGTCCTGCTAATGCTTTGGGGAATTGGACTTTCCAACCCAGAAGGAGTAACTGGACTTCCTTCATGGTGCACGCCATTATCGGCTGATTACGCAAGCAACCGTTAAGAGAGATTTCAATGAATGGAAAGCGCATTCTCTTAGCCGTGCTTCTCATCATTATGTTGCTCATGCCCGTCTCGGCCTACAAAGGAAAACAACTTGCTCGTAGTCCTGTAGAAAATTTCATCCTAACCGACCAAATGGGAGAAGACTACTCCTTCTATGAAGACAGTAATGAAGTCACGGTTATTGCTTTTGTTTTCACTCGTTGCCCCGATGTGTGTCCGGTAATTACTCAACTTCTGAAGAGTGTTGATGACTCCCTAAGCGAAAACGAGAAGGGGGATGTGACATTTATTTCAATGAGTGTAGACCCTCGATACGATACCCCAGAGCGTCTAAAAGCATTTACTGAACTTCATGGTGTTGAATGGCCTCATTTGACTGATACATCTGAAGATATCGCTTCACATCACGAATGGGTGAAGAATACCTTTGGAGTCGTTGTAGAAGAAAGTGTCATCAACGCACACGTCATGGAATATCAACCTGGAGAAGCGTCAGTCACCTTGGTCAACACTACTGGTAATAGTTCAACACACATGTTCGGCCTCTCAGGATGGACACTAACCGAAACCTTGGCCGACCAAGCCCAAATTGAAATTAATGCTTCAGTATCTCAATACGGACACTACATCACTGGAATTGGAGGAGATGAAATCCCTCTTGATGGGTCGTGGTATTGGGAACTAAATCTGTGGAACAAATCTTCTAGCCAATGGGAGGCTTCACAAGTGGGTATTGATGAGATTGATGCCCTTCATGAAGACGAACACATCGCTTGGATCCCTTCAAGCCTCAATCGTTCAAATTTGTCAATGCCGCTTACCGACACAGAAGCGAGCATGACCATCATCTGGAATAATGGAACGGAACTCCAAATAGGACTTGACACCTATGGTGGCTATCATATCACCAAAGGGGCATTGAATGATGCTGGAATAAACATTACACTCGTGGATTCAACAGATGGACACTACTTGACTTCCCTTCAAGATGAAGCATCACCTGAGGATGGGTCGTGGGGGTGGAATCTCTACACATGGAACAACACCAATACATCATGGGAAATTTCTCCAGTTGGTATGGACGATGTGGAAGAACCCAGACATATCGCTTGGGCTCCTTCTACTGTTAATGCATCCGAGATACCTTCTCCTATGAAAAATTCAACTGGTGAGGTCTGCAGTGGACATGGTTGGGAAATGGGAACTGGGTCAAGCCTCCATTGTATGTGTAACGACGGATATACTTGGGATGGAGATGACAAAACATCTTGTGTTGAAGATTTCAGTGAAGATTTCAGTGTTGGCCATTCAACCATAACCTACATCTTCAACGAAAACCGTCAGCCTGTAGTAGCTTGGCCAGGAGATTCCTGGAAGGTTCCCGACTTCACCGCGGACCTTCGCGAAGTCTTGAAAAATGACGGTTTGGGAGACAGTGACCCTCTTGATACACCGGGAATGACATTCGCTCTAGCATCCTTAGGATTGTCTCTAGCGGTGGTATTACGCCCCTCAATAGAGAACAAACTTGAGACAGTGAACAAGCGAAAGGGGAAAAAGAGGGAAACCTCCCCCCTCCAATAAAGCAGTCGTCGCATAGCCTGGTATTGCGCCGGATTTGAAATCCGGTGTCCCCGTGACTCGGGAGTTCAAATCTCTCCGACTGCGCCATTTTAACGCCCAACGAGGAAAATTAGCCGTTAGTATTGGGGGAAGACTTCTCAAACTCCACGCCCCCTCCAAGGTCCATGCGCCGAGGCCCACTTGTCCTGTTCTTCATCGCGAGTATGTTGCTTGCTGGTTGCTTTGGCCCGTCAACATCTTCTTGGGGAGATGGAGAAAATGCTGTCATGGTCTCGTTTGCAAAGGATGACATCGATGTTGTTTCAACTCTTTCTGGAACCAAAACAATGGTTTCGGACTTACAGGCAGTTGGATGCGACCCTAGCGGAGAAGAGGGGAAAAAGGGTGTTATTGGGGAAGGTACAGAACTCAGTTTTACTGGTTATTTAGCCACTAGCACATTCTATGACTCGCACGACCCATTTATGGGTGGCTCTGAGTTGAGTTTCGGCGTCACTACAGCAGTCGCCATCCAAGAGATGTCTTTTGATGAAGCCGCAACCGTTGTAGATGGAGAAGGAGCACGTATTGAAGTCAAAGAATGGTCAAATCCTTTCTATCCAAAAACAGGAGCAGGTAGTATTGATTTGGATGAAATTGATGGAGAGGCGGAGACGCAATGGTTCGTATTGGGACTCATACCCGCCTCTGAAAATATCCATAGCGGCTTAACCTCTCTTGGTGAATGGCATCAGCCTGTTACCATAAAAGGCCACATGGTAAGCAGCGATAATGAATCTAGCGTTGGTTTCTACAAAGGACAGTATGGAGACCTTATTCAAAACGATTGTTCAATGAGAGTGGACAATCAAATGAACAAAGACAGTTACTACATCGTGGTTACAGGAATAACTCTTGAAAGTGGGAGCGTCAGTATGAACGGTGAATCAAGTGACGAATGGGTACAGGGCAACGTTCCCCTTCTAGGACGTACTGGCTTCATCATGTTCTTCCTTATCGTCGGTGTCGGTGGCGGAGTCGGCGCATTTATTCTTTCAAAGGGTCTTGTAATGAAATCAGCAAAGGGTACGATGCGTACCCTACTGGGAGAGGATGGCTTGGAAAAAGTGGCTCAGGTCAAAGAAGATATGAAATCGGCCAAAATTGCTGGAATGGAATCTCCTGAAGAACGAAAGAACAGAATGGACAAGGAACGAAGGGAGAAAGAAAAAGAGAAAGAGGAAAAAACTTCTAAACCTTCAAAGAAGAAAGAAAAAGAGGATGATTCCCTCGGCGGATTTGACCTCGATAGCGTTTTGGCCTCAACATCAATACCTACACGTGGCTCTTCTGGCCCTTCTGAACGCAAGAGTTCTGTCATCGTTACCGAAGCTGCCCAAGAAATGGAACATATCAGCCAACAGGCAAGTGAGTCCGCTTCAACCCCTTCGGCATTCACAGAGCGTCGGAGTTCTTCTGTGTCGTCATCTTCTCCTTCCACCTCACGGAGTCCTCCACAAAAAGAGGCTCCAGCGAAGAAACCACCTGTCCGTCGTAGAAAGGCGGTGAAGAAGGCGGCTGAGAATCCAAAAGAACCTGAGCCTCAATCTTATGATGAGCCTGATGACGATTTCTCAGACTTCTCGTTTTGAGGAAGGTGCCATAACCTTCACAGCGGAAGGTAATACATCCATAACCAAAGGTGTTGAGCCAAGATTTTCGCCATCAATATTGATCGCTGTAGGCACTTGAGTTGTAATTTCTAGACGGGTGAATTGGTGATAATCCACATGCGGATGGAAGACATGACGACCTTCACTCTTGAGCATTCCAAACGCCTTAAGGATACCACGGCGATGCATCTTTTTCAGAATTCCAATATCCATTTTTCCATCATCGAGAGAAGCCCCAGGGGCTAACGGTAACTCAGAACCTCCGGTTTGACTATTTTGAATTAAGAAAAGCGTGAAATCATCACTAATTTCTACCCCATCAAGTGTCAATGTAGCATTTCGGCGTTTGTTGGCCATAATGGCCATCAATATTCCTATGTCGTACCTTATAGGACCCATCCAACGCATTTTTTCGGCTTTGATGTTAGAATCCACTCCAAGTCCCCAAGTCACAAGATTGTGGCTGTAGCGGACAATCTTTTCTTTTTCAGCACCAGGCAACCCTTCTATCAATTCAACTCGAGCCAAATCCAATGCCTGTTTTTTGCCACCGATAATGGTATCAATAGCAGAATCAACACCGTTCAAGCCAAGGTCAAAAGCCATTGAATTCCCTGTTCCTGCAGGAATGACTGCGAAAATTTCCTCCCCCTCTGGATTGATTTGCATACGGCCAGTAAGGACTTCAGAAAACGAGCCGTCTCCGCCAACAGAAGCGATAATATCTCCAAATTCCACATCAAGTTCTCCTGCCAGAGTAATGAGGTGGCCACTGTATTGAGAATAATGTGCTTCAACCTTCAGGCCTTTGGATACAAGTTGACTGGTGACATATCCAGCAATTTTACGTCCCTTTCGTTTTCCTGAGAATGGATTTACGAGAAGGTGAACTCGTTTTGGTTGCTCATGCTGTTGGCCCTTTTTTGTGAAAATTGGTGCAAAAACTGGCTTATTTACACCTTTTTTGACCCGGGATTGTGAATCAATATCAAATTCGACGCGTTTCGGGTGGGGCGGATTTGTTTCAGTTGAGTCCATGGTCTGCACAAGAGCGATGATGCCTTGAATGATTCGCTATTTTCAGTATTTTGTAATTATGCACTTTAAATTGGCCATTACCCATATTGAATTAAATGCTCATTTCATTGGTGTTAAGGTGCCATTTGAAAGCGAGTGATTGAAACTCCAGAGATGAAAATGCAAGGTGTCTTGAACCAAAGCGATGTGGTTCAACCATGGCGAGAACATGGACTGAGGACGACCGCTCATTCATGGAACGGGCGCTCTTAGTCGCTGAAAGGGGCCGAGGGAGAGTAAGTCCCAACCCCCTTGTTGGGTGTGTTTTGGTAAAAGGCGGGGCAGTCATAGCAGAGGGTTGGCACGATCACTTAGGCGGCCTTCATGCTGAGCAAATGGCCATCCATGATGCTGAGGCAAAGGGCCATTCTCCAAACGGTGCGGTTGCATACGTTACCCTTGAGCCTTGTAATCACTTCGGCAGAACTCCTCCTTGCACTGAAGCGTTGATGTGGGCTGGTGTCAAGGAGGTCATTATCGCTCATGAAGACCCCAATCCAACCGTTCGCGGAAAGGGCCAGGGAGTGCTTGAAGACGCAGGCATCTCCACCTCTCTGGGATTAATGAAAAGTGATGCAGCAGAACAAATGTGGCCTTTTCTCCATTGGTGCGAACATCGGAAACCCATCATTACTGTGAAACTTGCAGTGGATGTAAATGGTTCAGTCGACGACCGCTCAAAGGATGCAGCGCGTTTCACATCTGCTGGATGTCTAGAAAAGGTTCACGAACTACGTCAGGATTGCGATGCAATACTCGTTGGTGTTGAGACGGTCGTCCGTGATGATCCACTTCTCACGGTCCGAATAGGTCAACCTACGCGGCAACCTTTGCGTGTAGTAATTGACCCCAACAAGCGGTGTCCTTCTGCCTCTAAACTTCTTAATGATGGTGGAGAGACGATGCTTGTTCAAACATCGTTTGCTGGGCTTCCGTCCCTCCTAAACCAGCTTGGTGACCAAAACATTCAGCGCGTTTTGGTTGAAGGTGGCCCAACAACCATACGCCTGTTCTTGGAAGAAAGGTTGGTTGATGAATTCTACCTAATTCACTCTCAGCATGAACACTGCTCCCCTGTTCCATCAAACATTACTTCAGAACTACTCACCAATTCTGGACTCAAATCGACCAACCGAGTGATGTGGGGCGAGGAACATGTTGAACATTATACTCGGACGATTCACTGAACTGTTAAAACGTCATTCCAACGGTGGGAAGAACCCTTCCGAAAGAGGTTGTCATGGAAGTCCCTTTGATTCATATGAGCGCACCTTGCAAGCCTTCCTCGATGATTGTAGCATCCCTGACGAGTGTGAACT
>DASCRS010000055.1:0-5156 GCA_034402455.1 Candidatus Poseidonia sp.
ACATTGACTTCAGTCAGCGTTGTTTGACCAGGAAGGAACATGTCTTCATGAGAAGTGAACGACATGCCAAGTGATGGTTCGGCTTCAACTTGAACAACGAGAATTGTTGATGAAGTAACATTGCCGTTAGTGGACCCAACGGTCAACTTGAACCCGTAATAGTCTGGCACCGCATTTGAAGGCACTGACACATCGAGCGTGACCACTTGAGTGGCTCCTGCCGCCATATTGGCCACTTCATCGTCACTCCATTGAAGATACCAACCGTTAGGTATTGAAGCGCCCATTCCAAAAGTAGAAGTTCCGCTAACCTCCCAAGGATAATACGACATTCCTGTTGTTTGGTTGAATACCGTATCATCAGCAGCCTGCTGAAGTTCTAGTTTGATTGATGGAGTGATGGCGACTGCATCGGTACTGGCCGTACATAATTCTCCGGTCATGGTGGAGTACATTACACACGCTGCTAGGTAAGAGCCCTTGAGTGAAGGGTGGCTTCCATCAGAAGAATACAAATCATAGAATAAATTTCCAGACTGACTTGCATTGGTACCGTTTGCCTCTATCGCATCATGGATGGTTTTGAAGGCGAGACCAACTGGAGCAATCCAAACTGTATTTCCCGCTAAACTAATATTTTCAGCGTAGCGTGTATATCCTTCAGTCAATCGACTTTGCATTACGGTAAAGTTGTGATTAAAACTGTTAACAGAGTCACCATTTCGGCGCCCCCAAGTCATGAAAAGCACAGTTTCCGCTCCTTCTGCCTCAACTTCGGTGCTAATGTCAATTGAACCATTCTTGCTCGCCTGCCATTGAGCATTTGACGTAGGGAAAGATGGAATTTGACTTTGGTCTTGTAGTACAACATAGTCCCAATCAGAACCATGCAGTGTTGTATTCCAAGAATGGTTGGGCGTACCGACATCTTGGCTGTGCCCTGCAAGAGTCATACCGCCACCAGCATTTGCGTCAACTGTACCGTTCATTCCCGATGCATCAACAATGCTTTCAACGAGAGTTTCAAGTGAATTTTGCTGGGTGTAACTATTGCCGTACATCAAAACAGATAGAGAGGAGTTTTCACTTGAATTAGTTCCATTGGTCGAATTGCCACTGGAGTTCGTAGAATTTGTATTATTAGCCCACCAACCAGACAAGTCAGGCTCAACCTCAACATCAAGGAGGAAGGTGTCTGTAACGCTTCCAAGATTTTCTGCTGTGAAACTCAAGGTTAGATTTCCACCCGCTTTTGTGGTGGCAAGAGATGACCCAATAGCACTCAACGAAGGTTGGTAATGAGGTGCTACGCTGACGAAAACGGTAATGGATGAACTTAGGTTTTGGTCTGGCTCAGTGATGGTAATATCAAATGAACCACTATCAGAGGTAGTAGCGCCCTCACTTAGTCGAACCACAATTGTTGTATTTTTTGACCATGTAGGAAAGACATTGTCAACCGTTGCATCAGTCGCAATAATCTCCCAATAATTGGCAAGTCCTGAATCATCAATACTGAGATTATAACTCTCGATACTAGAACCATTATTGTTGATGGTAAGCGTAACGTTCGTGGATTGCCCTGGCTCAAGAATGACATGACTGGAGTCAACTGAAAGACGGATGCTAGGGTCAGCCGATGCGGTCAACACGAGGGGTGAAAGACCAGTGAGCAAAAGCAAAAGCGTGAAGCCAAAAGCGCGAGCGGGTCGGCTGGACATAGAAAGACCAGTGGGGACCTCTTCATGAGACTTCGGGCCGCACGAGCCATGAACCTCATGCTTCAACAAGCGCTTTGAGCAAACCGTCATCAATTTTCTCCCAAGGGAAATATGCACCGTGTGGAACCCTGCCAAAATGACCACCAGAAGCCGTAATCGAATATATTGGGTGGTTCAATTGCAATGATTCTGCAATCGCAGCAGGTCGGAAGTCAAACACTTTGGAAACTCTTTGAGTTAATTCGGAAGCCGAGAGGGTTGATGTTCCAAACGATTCTACTCGCAAACTCACGGGTTCTGCAACTCCAATACCATAGCCAAGTTGGATTTCACATCGCTCAGCAAGGCCTGAAGCCACCACATGTTTTGCAGCCCAACGCAGCGCATAAGCAGCGGAACGATCAACTTTGGAAGGGTCTTTTCCAGAAAATGCCCCTCCCCCATGCCTGCCCATTCCGCCATAGGTGTCAACGATGATTTTACGCCCCGTTAAACCAGCGTCTGCATAAGGTCCTCCAGGGTCTGCAAAGCGACCTGTTCCATTTACAATGATGTTGCATTGATCGTCCAAAAGTTGGGAGGGAATGGCGTGTTCAATGACTTCACGTTGAATTTCAGATTGAACAAAAGCATGCTCCTCAACTTCCGAACCATTGAATTGGTCCTTGAGGGATGCATCATGTTGAATAGCAACGATGACAGTATGAACTCTTTGAATTATTCCTTGCTCATCGTACTCTACGGTGACCTGGGATTTTCCGTCAGGACGAGCCCAAGGAAGAATTCCTTCTTCGCGAACAATAGTGAGCCTTCGTGTGATACGTTGTGAAAGGGCTGCTGCAAGAGGAAAATATCGTCCTTGAAGTTCGTCAAATCCTTCAGTTTCCAAACAAGCGTATCCAAACATGATTCCTTGGTCCCCAGCACCTTGTTCAAGACCAGCTCGGTTGACTCCTTGAGCGATGTTTGCAGCCTGTGTAGTGATGTGAACTTGTACATCACAAGTCTCTTTGGAGGTTGAATCCATACCGATAGAATGCGAATTATATCCAATTTCTGACGCTGCTTTTCGAGCAATGGTTTCGTAATCGGGAACGGTTCCATCGAGAGATACTTCACCAGCAAGAACAATCAACCCTTTTTCTTCCTTACCTTTGACACATGTTTCTACTGCAACCCTTGCGTTAGAATCGACGCTAAGGCACGCATCAACGATAGCATCCGAAATAGAATCACACAATTTGTCGGGATGGCCACTTGTCACTGACTCGGAGGTAAAGTAGTGGACCATACCCTTACGGCTTAGCATGCCCCTTATGAACCAAACGCTGGCTTCGAATAGAAACGTTCCCCCGTCTATTTCAAAAAGCAAGGGCGAATGCTTCATGTCCTCCACCACTGCCCCCCAACCATGACCACTTGGGTTCCAACCGCTTATAGGACGCACACTCTTGGCGAAATACAGAAAATGGGAGCAGACCTCATTGACCAGACCGTTACCGTTGCTGGATTTATGGAAGCGAATCGGGGCAAAGGTGCTATTTGTTTTGTAGACCTAAGGGATGGCACAGGGACGACACAGATATTTCTCAAGGCCGATAACATCGGTGCTGAATCATTGGATACCGTGCAACGAATGACTCGTGAATCTACTCTCCAATTTACTGGAACTGTGTCCCTTAAGCGACCACCTAAGGCCAAGGAAGGTGCACCTGCACCACCTCCTGCTTATGAGGTTCTAGCAACCTCTGTTGAGGTAATAGCACGAGCGGAAGCCCCTCTCCCTCTAGGAGTAACTGACACCGTCAATGTAGAACTTGACACTCGTTTGGATAACCGATTCCTTGACCTTCGTCGTTCCCATGTGAACGCCATGTTCAAACTCAGAGGCAAAGTATTGCAGTTTGGAAGAGAACACCTAATCACTGAAGGATTCATTGAAACCCACACACCCAAGATTGTTGCAACGGCAACCGAAGGCGGTACAGACTTGTTTCCAATGCAGTATTTCGAGACACCTGCTTACCTCAACCAGTCGCCTCAATTGTTCAAACAATTGTGTATGAGTGGTGGATTGGAGCGTGTATTTGAGATTGGCCCTGCCTTCCGTGCAGAAAAACACGATACTTATCGCCACCTCAATGAATTTATTTCCTTTGATATTGAATGTAGTTGGGCCAACGATGATGACGTCATGGGCGTCCTTGAACGCATGCTTCACCACATCTGGAAGTCCGTTGCAGAGGAAGATGAGTCTCAAGCACTGATTGCCACCATCAACACCTACCGAGCAACACAAGACGAAGAGCCCATCGAAGTCATCGTCCCCGAACTCCCGTTCCCAAGAATGGAATACTGTGATGCAATTCGCATAATCAAAGAGAAAGGCGGAACCATAGAATGGGGTGACGACATCGATGCTGAGAATTCCGATTTACTTGCCGAAGACCTACCTCAATTTTACTTCCTTCCAAGATGGCCCATGTCACTCAAACCCTTTTACATCCACCAGATTGAGGGTGAATTTGGAAGCACAAATCAGCAACTTTCCCGTGGTTTTGACTTGAACTTTGGAAGAGATGAAATGACCTCTGGCGGCCAACGTGAACACCGAATGGATGTACTCATTGAAAATTTGAAGAAGATGGACCTTGACCCTGAAGAATTTGAATTCTATGTTGCTGGATTCCGTCATGGCGTGCCACCTCACGCTGGATGGGGGCTTGGAGTTGAGCGAATTTTGATGAAACTAACAGGTGCAAAGAATGTTCGAGAAACAGTTTTGTTCCCTCGTGATAGAAAGCGATTCTGTCCTTGAGTTCAACCGAACAATAGCAAGTAACCTACGCTAAAGACGACCACATCGCACAATGCGTGAGTGATGTAAGGTACCCAAATGCTACGGTATTTCATGTATAGCCAGCTAAATGCTGCACCACCAACAAAGAGGCCAAAGCAAGCGAGCAGATTTGCTTCAAGTGCAAAGCCAAGGAACCACAGAGCAAAGAAATGGTGTAGAACGAAAATACCGGCTGAAAGGGAAATAGTAGCCCAACCTTCACCAAAGAATACCTCGGCCTTTTCCACAATGAACCATCGGAACACATATTCTTCAAGAACAGAATTTCCTACCGTCCAAAAGATTGCTGCTGCAATATAGGTGCTTTGTACTGTGAGGCCAAACGGTTCCAGGGTTGAACGGAAGGTATCACGATCGACTCTAGATTCACCTACAAGTAACCAGGCAAGAATCATAATGATGCTAAATACAACACCAACTGCAAAGCCAACTCCCAAACCTCCTTGAGTTGGAGGTGACCAAGAGAGTGGCTTTTTGTCAACATATAACAACCACGCCAAAGGCAGGCCAAGCATCCAAAGTTTGGAGCCAAACCAGGCAATTTGACCTACTAATCCATCCCCAGAACCAAAGGA
>DASCRS010000056.1:0-6167 GCA_034402455.1 Candidatus Poseidonia sp.
TGGAAGTATCCTTTGACATCAAGGGAACTGGAGAAGTTGACGCTGAAGCACTCAACCGCTTCCACGGAGTTCACTTTGGAGATGAAATCGAAACCGATGAATTGCCAAATGTTGAAGACGCCGAAGAATCCGATAGCGAGGAATCTGGAGATGACTCCGCTGAAGGTGATGCACCAGAAGGCGCATCTGAAGAAGCTGCTGCTGAAGAGGAGAAAGAGACGAAGATGAACTGGCGAGAGGATGTACTTCTGCGAGTCATGGAAGCCTCAGGAATCACTGACCGGGATGCATTCATTGTATTCGCTGCAGATTATGATAGCGATGATAACGGATATCTCAAGAAGGGTGAATTGGAAGATGCTGCAAAAGCATGGAATGCTCGTGAAGAGGCTGAATCCGAAGAGGCTCCTGAAGAATCTGATGAAAAGGCCTGTGGAATCTGTGAAACACTCAATCCAGCAGATGCGAGCGAATGCAGTGCATGCAAGTTTACCTTCGAGTGATTAGTAAGGGGATTAGAGGCTATAATGCCTTCTCTATAGATTTTTTTACCTACTCTGGAAGAAGCCACTGAGGCCAATCCTCGTGCTCTGGTGAACGGCTTACCAAGATAATTATTGGTCTCTTGAGAGACGAGAGTAATTCTTCTATCGGAGTTACTGTAGAAGGTGGAATCACTCCATCACGGAGATCGACCGCCAACCAAGCATTCCTATATTGCCCAGACCAAGCTAGCAATTCAGCCTCAACACCCTGAGGAGGAATCCCTTCTCGGACGCTTGCAATGAATCCCCAATCTTCAGGACATTTTCTCTCGGCGTCCGTCCATAGAAAAACACGGGGTTTCTTAGGTAGACGAGCAATTTGGGAAACTGCTTCAAATTCAGTTGCACAGACAGGCTGCCCAGGCATAGGCATGGGCAATGGATATCGCCATTTTGCATCGACTGTGAGGGGTTGCTTCTTGCGCATGTACGAGCGAGTGTCTGCTCTTGTTTGAACTTCTCGCTGAATTGTGTACCATTCTACTAATAGAGGTAAAATTGAGGAAAATCAAGGCTAACCTTCATGCCCTTCCCGCTGTGCAGGTGTTTCATGGCCAACGGTTCGCCCCCGCCTCCACCCGCCCCGCCTGGTGGTTCAATGTTCGTGATGCTCCTCGTTATGATCATGATGACTGTACTCATAATGACTCCTTCAATACGAACATCATTGGGTACAACAGCAGACCCGCTACTCTCACCTCTTTTACCTGAAGAGTCATTCTTTGTCATCACTGTTATGATACTCGGACTTTTCTCAATGACCCTCAATACCGTGATTCGTAATTTCTTCGTGGACCCAATGGACCAAGCACACATCGGGCACCGCCAAGGACAAGTTCGCCAAATCATGAACGAAGCACGAATTTCACGTGACCCCATTTTACAGGAAAAGGCCATGACTCTTCAGCAACAAATGATGCCTGAACAACTTGATGTCCAAATGGGAGCCATGAAACCAATGATGTTCACAATGATATTCATTATCGGAATTTTTGCTTGGCTTACAACTGCTGTCGAATCCTTCCGAGTTGACTATGTATCTCTACCCTGGGCACCAGAGTGGCACCTCCTAGAAGACCGTTTCTTGTTCTTCCCAGCCTGGATTTGCTGTTACATATGCATGAGTGCTGCTTATGGTCGCATCTTAGACCGCCACATCAAATTGGCTCGTTACAAAACCCACCCGCTTGTTCTCAGCGGAGAAGTCATCAAGGAACCTCTTCTTCACCTCATCGCTACAAAACCAGTTTCTTCTTCAAGCCAAGCTAAAAAGCGCCAGCAGCGTTCACAGCGTCGTTCACAACAACAGAAAAAGAAAGCAACTGCCAAGAAAACGGCTGATGAAGAATCTGTTGAAGCACGTGGCATCTATGATTTCACATGCCCAGAATGTGAAGGTGATGTCATTACACACGACGGGCCCCGAACAAAGCGATGCAATGTTTGCTTCCATGAATGGGTGTGAACCATGCTTCACCTCACGGTTTCTGGACATCCAGGAAGCGGCACCAGCACATTGGTTAAGGGCCTCATGAAAAGATATGACTGGACATCTCTCAATGGAGGTGATGTCTTCCGTGATGAAGCAAAAAGACGAAGTATGAGTCTCGCAGACTTTGGTCGCCTATGCCAAGAAGAACTTGATATTGACCGCTCTCTTGATGCCTTGCTCAAAGAGCGAATGCAATCTGATTCAGCGGCCAACATCGTAGAATCAAGACTCGCAGGATGGTGGGCCTACAGACTCAATATTCCATGCCTGCGGATTTGGTTAGATGTTGATGATGATGAACGAGCAAGACGCGTTGTTAATCGCGAGGGGATAACACTCAGCGAAGCACTTGCTGCAAATTCCTCTCGCTCAAAAATAGATGCTGGGCGGTTCATGGAACTTTATGGCATCTTGCCTGAAGATTCAGAACCCTATACCAATGTCATTTCAGCGACAAACCTCAATGCAGATGAAATACTTGAGGCTGTCGTCGTCCTCTTGGAGGCCAACTTATGAACACCCACATCCTTGACGCCGAGGCAGGAACAGACCCTCACTTTGGGACCTTACCAGATGAGAGAACCATCGAGCAGCGACTTGCCTCGGGATTTATTCTCGTGGACAAGCCGGCTGGACCAACATCCCATCAACTCGCTGCTTGGGCTCGTGATCTCTTCGGTTTAGAGCGACTTGGCCACGGTGGAACCCTCGACCCCTTTGCAACTGGTGTTCTTCCTCTAATGGCTGGAAGGTGCATGAAAATAACCAATAAAGTACTGAAGCATAAAAAATCCTACATCGCTGTTTTTCGTTTCAAAACACAACCATCAGAAGGTGAACTAGATGAAATCATGGCTCGCATGACTGGCCGCATCTACAATGTACCCCCAGAGGTTTCCGCCGTCAAAGTCCAAGTTCGCACACGCCGTATATTCGCCTTTGAACGCCTTGACCTCAATGAAAAGGATATGGTCGCCCGAATTACTTGCGAAGCAGGGACATACATTCGAACCATGGCACGAGATATGGGGCTCATGCTCAATCAATCCGTACAACTAAAGGAACTTCGACGTGAACAATCAGGAATGTTTTCTCTTGAGGATTGCGTCACAATGGACGCTGTAGCCGATGCTGTTTGGCTTTGGAAAGAATGCGGTGATGCAAGTGCTCTAATGAGAATCGTTCACCCCATTGAAAAATTACTAGCAGAGTTGCCGCGTTGCGTTGTAAAGGATAGTGCAGTTGCTGCATTGACCTTTGGAGCACCGCTTCTAAGGCCAGGAGTAGTCAGTTTGCCTGCAGGAATTCCAACTGGACAAGATATGCTCATCACTTCGCTAAAAGGTGAAGCCGTTGGATTTGTCAAACTCACCGTAGCAAGCGATGACATCGGAGCCTTGGAAAATGGAGAAGTCGCTCGCCCAAGCATGGTCCTTATGGACACCGAGGTTTATCCTCGACGCTGGGTCAAGCAAGCTTGATTCTATCACGCTTCAACGTATTCTTCGTAGATGTATTCTTCGGTTTCTATCCGTATTTTCAATTGAGACATGGTTCCCACTCCCACTTTGTCAACCGAAGTTGAACGGCCCCCACGACCTCAAAGTAACCTCTTCTGACACGGTCTGGTTATCAAGTTTGAGGCATGTTTTTGCATTATGCGACACCAGCGACCTTAATTCAGGTCGCTTGAGTAAGTCCTCACATATGCTCAGCAGCGATAGTGCCAGAATGTATCTTAATCACTCAATTTTCTTTATTTTCGCAGGCGCCATGTATGCGAAAAATGCAAGAACTGCTAGCAAGAGTCCAATCGAACTAGCCCAAACCGTTCCTGCTGACAAACCAGAATCACTACTGGCCCCATCACCAGAATTACTGGCCTCTATAGCCACAAGTAATTCCAAAGCATTGTTGCTGTCATTACCCTCTGGAATTTCAAGCCCTCTGTCGACGACCGCACTGAAACGGATGACATTTACATCATTGGGGACCTGCCAATCACAGGTGACTGAACCAAGTTCCCCTGGAGCCAAAACTGGTATACTTTCCAGAGCCATCAACTGGTCATCATTTTGACAACGAACAGAAATGAAAGTTGCCTCTGCTTGACCCTGATTCCGAACCATTACTCGCATAGCAATGATGTCACCTTGAGTGATTTTTTCGGTTCCAAAATCAATGGATTCCACGAACAAGTCTGCAAGAGCCATGACCTCTAAATCCAATGTGCGATTGGTACAAGAACTCTGATCACATACTGTTACAAGTACAGCATAGAAACCTGAGTTTGGAGGCTGAACAGCAATTTTCCCTGATGACAAGTCCACTGTGGCCCAACTGCGATTGGTAGACGCTGTGAGGGCAGTAGAATCTCGGTCGGTAACGGTGAGATTGACAACTGTGATTTCATCACGTTCTGCAGGTACAAGAGATTGGAACTCCACCAACTCGGGTGGGTCATCTACGGCGTCTACAACGAGCGTAAAGGATTGAATCCATGAATTCCCTGCCTCATCACTGACCTTGACGCTAATGACTGCCTGCCCGCTAGATTCGGCCATCAATTTGAGGCGAATCTCACCTTCTGTCAAATCCACAGTTACCAAGTTGGCATTACTATTGGTAAATTCAACCACCAAATTCTCACTTGCGGTTCGGTCATCGGTGCACCTTAGGAGAAGCGGAAGAATCACACCTCCACCATCTTCAGTCAAATGCTGGTCACCAATATTCTGGCAAATTGGGTCTTCATTCCACGCAATATCATATCCTCCATCAACTTCAATGCTGGAAATTTCTAGGGCTGTTTGGCTAATGTTTCCAAGAGAGTCCCATGTGAACCATGCTTTGATTGAAACGGTGTATGATGTCGTATTTGGTACAAGGAACTGACCAATGGGCCATGAATGTGAGAAGGTCCCAAGTTCCATTGGTTCGTTCGAAACCAATTCATCATTGACGAAAACTAACCATCGCGAATAGTTGGAATCAATGCCGTCATTGGTGCCAAATACACGCCCCGAAAGTGAAAGTGATGGATCATTGACATCAACCCATAAGGATTCAATGCAAGATTCTATGGCTGTCAACCTAATTTTGTACGCTTGTCCAGTGGGCAGTAGAGTATTGGTTGGTAGAGGTGAAAAGGATGTGAATGAAATTCCATCGCCTGAAACAGCATACTCAAGGGAAACATTTTCAATTTCACCTTCCGATAGTTTGAGGTGAGCACGCCCTAGGGTTTGTTCGGGTGGATGCTCTAATACAGCGCTAACCCACTCGCCAGTCGTACCTGAAACCGAAGGTTTCAATCCACAATCAGTGAGAGCCATATTCGTATAATTTCCTTGAGCCAAATCCATCTCAACCAATGGCATTTCATGACCTGTAAATTCGCTACTTGCAATACCAACCTCGCCTCCATACCACGGTGTTTGCACAGTAACTGCCAAACCTACTGCATCCACGACCAAACGGGAATCATCAACTCCACCTGCTGAAACATAATCTAATGTGAATTGTAGGCTGTTGAGGTCATTCCAAGTCCAGTTGTGAAGGCCAGTCAAATTGACTGAATACGCAGAATTGTTGATGTAATCCAAGCCACCTTGCGTATGTGCAAAAGTCTTGAGCAAATCGTATCCTCCTGCATGTTGTATTGAGATACGAACAGTATCTTCAGTAAGTATATCGGGGATTTGAATAACGGCTTTCATGTGTACCTCAGTCATGGCATAACCGCTAAGTCCACTAATGTCATAGTTGGTTAATTCGATTTCCGGGCCAGTGGACCAAGTACTTGCTCCATCTGGGGCTCCGATTGAATAATTGGAATCTGTTGGTGAAGTTCCAGCCCATACCAACATCGTATCAAGATGGACGGGTCGGTGATGCGCCATAGTTAGACGTTGGTCAGCCACCATGGTTTCGGTGTACAGAGCCTCTTCTTGAGTAAAAGAAGTCTCAGAGTTGAGAGCCCAATCACTGGCATCAGCAAAGGCACCTTGAGGAAATAAGTCAACAACTGAGGTACTATGAACGCTGCGTCCTTCGACATTCGCCGCAAGTGGAGTCAATGCGGAGGTTGCCAAAAGGAGCAGGATGCAAAAGAGGGGGCGTTCCGTTCG
>DASCRS010000057.1:0-5724 GCA_034402455.1 Candidatus Poseidonia sp.
CTTACTTCGCTTGTTCGCGTTCATCAAATCCACGAATTATTGGGTCATTATGGGAGGGTATTTCTGTTGGCATTGATTCAATATCATCTTCTGGGAAATCGGAGCCAAATAAGTCGAGGTCAATTCCTTCAATTGGAGATGATGGTTCCTGAATCATACTTGGCGTATCTGGCTGAATGGAAGGATTAACCGTAGCGGGTACTGCCACTGGAACCATTATTTGTTGTACCACCGCTTGGGTATGAACATGGTTTTGAGGCTCTGTTACTGCTGCAAGACGATTCACCAAAGCGCCAGTAAGAACTCCTTCTTCTTCGCTCTCTTGGCCATCGCTCTGAGAACTTCGCATCCATGCAGGTGGAGCGCTAGCACCTCCACCCAAAACTGCCAAAGTGGTAAATGCGGCCATTGGCATAACGGCTAATGCAGTCAAGAGGTTCAAAAACGAAGTCTCAGGTATCGGTCCAGCGGAAATTAACGACTCAAAAACTTCCTTTTCAAACTGGATATTCAACGCCATATCTCTGCCCATCCATCGTTGCACAATCCAAGTTGAAAGTTGACCCATTGACCAAAGGAGAAATACTGGAAAAATCCATGCTATTTTCATTGTTGAACGCAAAAAACGTCGCGCTAGAGATGCGTAGGAAATATACCTGCGTGCAATGTAAGGAAAGGCTCTGATAGCTACAAAGAGACAAACGGCATAGAGGAGAAGGGCAAGTTCAAGTTGACGATCTTGGTGAATGATGTCTTTTGGGAAAAGTAAAACCAATGCGAGTGGTATGGTTGCCAACAGAACTTGAAACGGTATTGCAAGCAAAACAAGAGAGCCGCGTATGGTCCACAATGCATGCCCTTCCTCATGTCTTTCATGTACCAAGAGCGCGAGTTTACCATGTGGTGATGCTCCGTATTTCTTTCGTTTCATATAACGGTGTGTTGAATTACGAGTGTTACGGGAAAGGCCCAATGCATGCCTCCAGCCACCATGCTCAATGACTTTGTTGGGCATAAATCCGCCCATGCCCAAAGCGAGAATAAGTGCCAACATTCCATAGAATAACGAGGCGATTCCAATCCAAGGAATCATGTTGACATCAATTTTTACCGACATTTGGCCACCACCGATGTTGAAGACCAAGAGATATGTTAACCCAAACGCTACCAACGGAGTGAGAAATATCTGTGCTCCCAATTGGAACGTGAGAACAAGGCGGGCGGCGAAAGACCCAGTATTAGTTTGCCTCGCCATAAGCACAATCCAATACCTCATCATCTCAAAGGTTGCCCTTCAAACAATGGTCAAGTGCCTATTCTTCGGAACTTAAGTCTTCGGCAGGTGGGGCTGCCAGCGGATATCCATCTGAAATGAGCATACGTACCAAACCAATGATTTTTCCATCACTGCGAGGTCTTCCAAGATCGGGACGGGGGCGGGGGTCAAGTGTTGTTTTACATGATTCACAGGCGATTTCGCCTGAATGCCAAACGGGATGCACTCGGTTACAACAAGCATCGCTTGATGCAGCCTTATCCATCACCTTCTGAAGTCCAAAGGCCATTTCCTTTGTCCAAGGAGGGCCACGCCCTCCAACTGCGCTTTGGACTCGAGAAAGGACCATCCAACTAGTGGCAACCCACAAACCAAAGCCAAACGAGGCAGAGCCCCATCTAAGACTGGCAGCCCCAAACAGCAGGGTAATTATTGCTAGAATCATACTGGACCAATAAAATGAACGTAAATGCAAGACTCTTTGAGTCAAGTAAGGTGAAAGCGGAATTGGATGGGGGTGTGGGGGAAATCGTACATTGAATCCCTTTGCACGAGTCATGAACAGTGTTGGAAGCCGAGGGCCAACATGACCGATAAAGGTGCCAAGAAAAAACATCACAATTGTTCCACTGACCGTCATTGCAACCACCTTCATGACTGTTGGAGGCGGAGTAATGTTTGCTCAACCTTGTCCATTCCTCTTGATATGTCATCCTGACTGATGGTATAGGCAAATCGTAAGTGACCTTCTCCTGAAGGACCAAATGCACTTCCTGGAGAACAAAGGACTCCGTCCTTTAGCAATTCCATAGCCACTTCTTGAGAGTTCATGCCGTCTACAGAAACCTTCGGGAAGACGTAAATCGCACCCTTTGGTTTATGGCATTCAACACCAGGCATCGCATTCAGTCGTTCCACTATCAAGTTGCAACGTTGTTTAAACTCATCAGCCATCAAAGAAGGGTAATCGTTGGCCTCTTCCATTGCTTCCAGCACCGCATACTGCATAGCGTCATTTGAACAAGCTGAGATATAGTATTGAATTTTTATGACTTGCTTCATCAATTCAAGATTTGTAGAAATGATATAACCAATTCTCCAACCAGTCATAGCGAAAGTTTTCGAAAACGAATTCACAATCATGACTTTATCATACCCCGTTCCCATAAATGAAACATGTTCTTCCTCGAAAACAATCCTATCGTAAACTTCATCCGAAATAATCCACAAATCATGCTTTCTTGCAAATTCTAACAACTCATCCCGTTGGCTTTCATCAAGAGTTCCACCAGTTGGATTGCTCGGAAAATTGTAAAGAATTGCTACGGTGTTTTCATCCACAAGAGATTCTAAATCACCAATTTGAGGAATGAATTCATTCTCAAAGAGACAAGGGTAATATTTTCCCTCACCGCCAACAAGAGTTGCATCGGGGCCGTACAACGGAAAATAGGGTTCTGGTAAGAGAATATTGTCACCTGGATTAATCAAAGTCATAAACAAATTGAGCAAAGCATTCGTACCAGACATTGTCATACAAACATTCTCTTCGGTCATGCCTCCTTGATACGAAGCCCAATACTCAGCAATTTTCTTTCTAAGAAGCGGTAGCCCAGCAGTAGTAGTATACTTGTTATGTCCGTCCAACATGGCTTGATAAAATGCATCTATGGCAACACTTGGTGGTTGAAAATCAGGCTCCCCTAGACCAAAGGAAATAACATCATCACCTGCAAGGTCAAACATCTTGCGAACACCCGTAGGTTGGATGGCAAGAGCCCTATCACTGAAGGTACGCATAATGTTCCGACTCCTACATCTCATTTGAATGCAATCACTATGAGACTAAATCATCATCTAAAGATGCGCCATCATCAAGAATCAATTCAGCATCCAATATCTCTGGATGTCCTTCCCACTTCTCAAAACCTGCGAGAAGAAGTGGTTCATCTGCCCGCGCCTTGAAAAGAAGGCCAACAAGAATGAGGAGGAGGAGAACACCGCCAATTGCTAACATTGTGCCAGCCATCATCCCACCCAAGTCATCAGAATCACTTCCTGTGCCTTCAACAACTGCGAAGACTGGAAGAGAGGGCTTACTTTCTTCGTTCAGACCTCGTATTTCCAAAACCTGTTCGCCTGCAAGAACTGCAGGATTGAAAGCCATGACCCACTCAAACCGCTCAAGGGCTGCTAGCCCTCCCTCAACTGGTTCGTATGTGGCTTGCATCCATTCACCTTGGCCAAAGCGGCCCTCCACGGCAGATATTGAACCGGCTTGTCCCCATGCGATTCCTCTAACCTCGAATAGCCCAGAAGACGAATTGAGTGATGAATTGGTTATGTGTACTTGGGAGGTTACATCTATTTGTCCTGTAAGATTGTTATCCTTAAGGAAGAAAGAGAGTTCAACCGCTGCAAGAGCGTCAACCATGCCCCATCCAAAATCACGGTTCCAAAACGGGTCCACATCAGGTACGGTTGGCTCGCCACGACGTTCTGCAGTTAGTTTCAGAATCTCTTTCATCTCTGCAGGGGACAGGTCTGGATTCGCTTCAATCATGAGGGCAAGGATTCCAGAAACAGAGGGAGTAGCGTAGGATGTACCTGAGCCACGGCTGGTGTAGCCGTTATCTTCTGCTGAGCCACCGATGAGATTGATGCATCCGCCAGATGTGACGCAACCTTCTGCCTGAATAATGTTCGTTCCTGGGGCAGAAATCTCTGGCTTGAGTTCGTTTAGAGGATCACCATCGCCGTTGTCACGGCGTGGGCCACGAGAGGAATAGGATGCAACTGTATCATCAGAACGCTCGATGGTGTTGATATCATCGGTAGCACCTACAGTAATAGCAAGATTTGACGAACCCATTCCCGACAAACCATCATTATCTGGTCCGTCGTTTCCAGCGGCAACACTGACAACAACTCCTGCCTCCATAGCTCTGTTCAAGATACGACTATGCATGTCTTCACCGTCTGAACCGCCACCTTCATGAGAGGTAATTCCCCAAGAAAGAGAGAGGATGTCAATACCGTAGTTCTTCTCGTCTGCACCCTGCCATGCTGTGTCTTTATTGTCGATAATCCATTGGATTCCGTTCATTGCAGATTCGTAAAACTCCTGCTCAAGAATGTAATTTTCAAAGGGGCCAGCACCAGCATCTGTTCCAATTCTGACATCGATAAGGTCTGCATCAGGGGCTGAGCCGTAGAAATCTGTTTGAGTTCCGCTCGCATCCATTCCAGAAGCCGAAGCCATGCCCATGCATGCTGTTCCGTGTTGATTGCCATCGTCTGGATCATAGGTGCCATCAGTCTCTCTTGCACCCCCTGCGGTACAGGACGGGTCAGTGTGAAGGTAGCAAACAGCATCGTAGCCTGCAATGAATTTCTCATTGAGCCCTGGGTGCTCGTTATCCACTCCTGTGTCAACCATGGCGATATTAACATCAGCACCAGTTACACCAAGGTCCCAAGCACCGACTGGATAGACCGATGAATTTCTTGCCTTGACGGTGGGTGTTTGAATGTCGCCGTAGAGGACAACGTTTCCGTAGCGCTCCACCATTACCACATCATCAAGTCCTGCGAGTATTTCTGCGAGGCTTGCATCAACCTGACCCAATAGAACTGCATTCACAGATTCAATGACGTCCACAACTGAAAGATTTAGGTTGGAAAGGGCGAGTACATGTGAGGATGTGACCTCAACGCCATAAGAAAGTCCAATGCCGGTTGTACCGTTGTAGGTCTCGAGTGAATCGTGAATTGAATTTCGGTTGATATCAAGAGTGGTTTGCATCCACCACGGAATTTCATTACCCACCCATTCAGGAACTGTTTGAATAGGTACCTCTTCGCTAAAGCCTACAGGCATCCAAACCAAACTATCTTCGGAAACGGGCTTCCAGTCCTTTGTTTCAAGAGTAACCAGTGAGCCCGTGACAGGGCCCATCAAAACTGCGAGCATAACTACTGCAAGAAGGCGGCTCATGTTGATTCCTCATTTGATGGAAGAGTCTGCCTTCCATGAAGGTAACTCTTGATTGTGAAAAGGTGGGAGCAGAGGGATTTGAACCCCCCCCAGCGGATTTCTTCTGAAACTGCGCATCAGATGGGCAGTCTTCAGGATTGCAACAGGTCGGCGCTCCAGTTGGTCATCAACTTTCAGCAAACCCACTCGTCGTCATTCCCGTGCAACTGGAGCCCGCGATACTACCAAGCTATACTATACTCCCATGTTAATTCATCACGAGCATCAGGACTTCGCTTGTCGGCGTGCCCGCTTTCGGCGTCGCAGTTTCTTCTTGCGCCACTTCCAACGTTGATTGCCGGTTTTTTTCCAAGCACGTGAACCTCGCTTCATGGTGAACAGGCTTCCGACTTGCCTTCCCTATATGAGAGCATCGTCTCAACAAGCATTGACTGTTTTTTACAAAATGGGG
>DASCRS010000058.1:0-17999 GCA_034402455.1 Candidatus Poseidonia sp.
TTTCCTCCAACGACATCACAACGAGAGTGGACATGGATGCCCCCCTCATCAAATAAATCATCATGCCAATGTGATGGCAATGAACGACGCACATCTCGATGGAGTTATGGCCGTATGTTCAGTTGGAGCAGTGGATGAATCATTCCCACCTGGGAAGGTTGCTTTGGCTGATCAATATATCGATTTCACTGGTGTTGAATCTACTTTTCACAATGATGAATCTGTATTCACATCTGTGACCGCACCCTTTGATGTGTCAATGAATAAACAACTTGAAGCAGCCTTGCGTGGTAGTCAAGGATTTAGTGAAGATGAGAAGATGCGCTATACCTATTGGCTTACACAGGGTCCTCAATTTGAAACTAAGGCAGAAGTCAATGCCATTGGTTTGCTTGGCGGAAGCATGGTTGGTATGACTATGGCACGAGAAGCAAAGTTGGCAAGAGAACTGGATTTGCCTTATGCAGCGGTATGCATTTCTTCAAATTGGGCTGCAGGAAGAGATCCTGGCGATGATAATAAAGCCCTTAACCACGAAGATGTTTCAGCCCAAGCAAATGACCGACTGGAGCCCATATGGGCCTGTTTACTGGCCCTTCTAAAGTGACGCAAACATCATGGTTTGTCGCTGTGAGCATCGTTCATGGAAGGCAGAAATGTGGAGCAGTGGATGGCTCATGAACCCCAAGATGAATGGGAATCGATGATGAAGCGTGTTGCTGCGTTTCATCACAAGCATGATTTTGCTGGCCAAAACGGTCACGATATGGGTTATAGAATGGCACTTACGATCGAGGAACTCGGGGAACTTGCTGCTGCAATAACCAAGGGAAAGCCACTTGAGGAATGTGCAGAAGAGATGGCTGATGTTCTCATTCTACTCATGGGGCATAGCCTTGCAATGGGAATTGACCTAAAAGCAGCCTTTGAGAAAAAATACCTACGCATAATGAAGCGTGAGGCTCTTCAAGGTAGGCTTGGAATTAGAGTAACTGAGTATCGCCCTGAATGATTATGCAATCCAGTGCTGAAAGGTCATAGCATGTTCATCTTTTTCGCCAGAATCAGCGTGCTGTTCTCCGAGTAAGTAAAAATCCACATCGGATATTTCGGGTGCGAAAGTATCAGCATCTTTGACGATGGTGTGGATTATTGTCCGGTGAATCTCTTTGGCGTGAGATAAAAAGAGAGCATATATTTCTCCACCTCCAATGATGATCACTTCTTCATCCTCAGCAAGTTCCAAAACATCCTCAAATGTCATTGACTCAATTCCTTCAACTCCTTTGCGCGACATCACGATGTTTCGTCGCGATGGTAGTGCTTTGCCAAGACTATCCCATGTTTTCCTTCCCATGACAATGGTTTTGTTTAGGGTGATTCTCTTGAAATGCTGAAGATCAGTGGATTGTCGCCAAGGCAAATCCCCATCCTTTCCGATGGCCCCCCGTTCATCGCATGCAAAAATCATGGAAATCATGGTATCACCTAAATTGATATTGGAGCTTTGATATGAGGATGGTGTTGATAGTCAATTACTTCCATGTCCTCATAGGTGAAATCATCAATTGAAGCGACATTTGGGTTGAGTTTTATTTTTGGAAGTTTCATTGGCTCTCTTGTTATTTGTTGTGCTGCTTGTTCAAGGTGGTTGTTGTAAAGGTGAGCATCACCAAGGGTATGGACGAATGTCCCAGCATCGAGCCCACAAACCTGCGCCATCATGTGAGTTAGCAATGCATACGAGGCGATGTTGAAAGGCACCCCAAGAAATACATCAGCACTTCGCTGATATAATTGGCAGTTCAGTTTTCCTTGGGCGACATGAAACTGGAAGAATGCATGGCATGGCATGAGTGCCATTTCATCAAGTTCACCAACATTCCAGGCCGAGACAATGATTCTTCTGCTGTTTGGATTTGTCTTGATGGTATCAATTGCTTGTTGAAGTTGGTCAATAATTCGACCATCTTTCCCTTCCCATTTGCGCCACTGCTTGCCGTAAACTGGACCGAGGTCTCCGTTTTCATCGGCCCATTCATTCCAAATACGAACACCGTTTTCCTGAAGGTATTTCACGTTTGTATCGCCCTTGATGAACCACAATAATTCGTGCACAATTGAAGGAAGGTGCAGTTTCTTCGTTGTCACCATTGGGAAACCTTCGCTCAAATCAAATCTCATCTGGTACCCAAATACGGATTTTGTGCCTGTTCCTGTACGGTCACCTTTCTCAACACCGTGTTCCAAGATGTGTCGCATAAGGTCCAGATACGCCTTCATCGTTTCACCTAAAATCCGTTCAACGCCGAAAGCACTTGAGGCTTCTCACGCTACTGCAAGGTTGGATTGGCAATAAAAAGAGCATCAGATGCGACATTTGGCGAAGCGAGATAATTCCGAATTTCACAAATTGGAATGCGTACCAAGATGGGCTCAATATGATTTTGGACCTCTTCTTCAGTCCAACCCTTACAGGTATAACAAAGCCGTGAATGTTCACCCAATATAGTGAGCGTAGTGAGCCAATCATCGTCATCAATTGATAGTTCGATAGCATCGAGACGTTCAATATCATATTCTGTAAGAATAGAACGGTCAGGTACACCGCGTATCGAATCACGAAGATTTTGTCTCATCATCGCTAGGGTGGTTGGAGTTTGTTTTGCAGGCCATCCCGCTTCAGCAAGCAAAACAAGGGACACTACTGTATCTGCCACAGCACAAGATGGAGCGTGTTGATCAATTATTACGCAGGGTGAAATGGTTTTTGAGTCCATAAACATGTAATTGACAAGATGTTCGTTCCCCTCCTTGTAATATCGCTCTACTGTAGCACAAGGGTCGATCATAAGACCAGGATTATCGTCGTAAGTATGCAGAACAACTTGTTTTCTGCTATTCAACCGAACCTGCCATTCGCCTGATTTTTCAACGATGTTTGCGAGGAGTTTTAATGCTCTAATTTCCGCGTTCACTTTATCTTGGGACGTGTGCATAGGAAATTTAACCAGGCCTAGAGCTGTCGCTACTTCGAACATCACAAGATTCCCCTCTCGACCTTAGATAAAGTCTTAGGGAGCCCCAAGGGCAGATAATGAACCCATTAACTGGTCGGTGAAAAGTCGGTACAAACGTGCCAATTCGACTCTAATTTCATGTTCTTCACATTGTGCTAATTGATTGAGTGATGATGGGGTGTGGTTTCCTCCTGATTGGTGTTCAAGCCATGAATACCAAGAGATGGATTCTCCTGCATTAACGCTTAATGGTCTCCAAAAACGAGGTAATTTGTGTTGCTGCGGTTTCATGAAATCACGGGAGCCTCTAATTGCGAGTGGTACAACATGTGCATCAGGGTAAGCCGCTGCCAAACGAGCCACGCCAGTTTTTCCTGGCAAAAGATATGGGGCTTCAGTACGCTTTGAGCGCGTCCCTTCAGGGAAAATTCCCAATGCTTTGCCACTGTGAAGGACAGTTGAAGCACTCGCGAGGGCATCGTTTCCACCCTTCTCACGCTGTGTTTCAATTTGACCTGTTGCATGCATCAAAAAACGGACCATTGGTTTACTAAAGTGACCATCTTTTGCGAGATAGTGTGTTGTTCTTCGAGCGGCTCCAATGACGGCAATAGGGTCCACATGTGAGAGATGATTTGCCGCTAGTATGGTTGCACCAGTTCTTGGTATATTTTCAGCACCTCGTATTCGCCAGCGGAGCAACGGCCGAATTAGTGGAGAAAGAAAGGTTCTGAGGAAACTATAGGCAGGGGTTGATGGTACTGAAGATGCGGCGGGGGGGATTTCCCAGTGTTTTTTGAGTTGAAGCCAGCCATTTTTCACTCCGTCGCTTTGCTCCATGTACTGATGTTGTTGGCCGTTTAGTTTTCATTCTTGTTCTTTTGAAATGGCCTTGGGATGGATTTCGGCACAAGCACATGGTTGAACGACAACCGTCAAAGGTAGAAGGGTAGAGCAAAATTTATGCGGGGCTCAATTACTGGAAACATGACCTCTGTATTGCTGACTAGTACCCTTGTTTTGGTGATGTTCCACCCCGTTGCTCTTGCGGAGAGCGCCTGGGAAGAGGACGGATGGCTCCAGACTTCATATGGCTCCGACCGTTTGGAACTTGGTGATGAATTCGGGTGTTATGAAATGCCAGGTTTGAGTTGGAATAATGACCCAGGGGCTGTTGCTCAGTCATGTAGAGCCTACATTGAGGAAAGAATAAATGCCAGCCATTGGGGTAAAAACCCGCTGTCTACCTTTTCACCATCATCCCTTAGTGCGGTCCAACATGAACGGATTGCCTCACAAGGATTTGCTGTTCATGGAGATAATACGGGAATTGAATCAACTGCATGGCATAATTCCAGTGATACTCCAAGTGATGTTTGGGATTGGTACAACCTAGGTCGACGTGGTGGTAGTCTAGAGAAAGGAATGGCTTCCCTAGAATTGGTCAAAGAAGAAATTGAAGCAGGAGGTTTGGTAAATCTCTATTGGATTGGTAGGGTTAACGATGCAACCGTTCGTCATGATCGTGATGTTTTATCTTATCTCCAAGAATCCGATGATATTTGGCTGACAACATGGGGAGAAGCTTGGTCCTATTGGTCTGCTCATCGTTGTTATGAGTTCTCACACTCAAAAGAAGAGACTGAAAATGGAACCATCTTGAAATTTGAGTCATTGATTACTGAGGCGTGTACCTCAGGCGAAATCGTCGGTTGGAACCTTCCTCTTACTTGGAGATTGAATACAAGTTCAGCGGGTGTTTCTGAAGTATTAATCAACGGCACAAAGGCACTTTCTATAGAAGGCGAATCTAACGCCATGGAGGGCTGGAGGCAGCAAGATGATGGCACGGTATTACTTTCGATAAAGAACGGAGCGCAGGCAGAACTGCACTTCAATGAATCAAGTATTGAATATGATATTCTAGGACTTACCGAGTTCTGGAATAACCACTCTGCCGCAGTCACTATTGCAGGACATGCAACGAGTGACTTGTTCAAATGGTCAAAGCGTTTTCTGGGCGATGATGATGTAAGATTCACTTGGCTTCTAGTGCCTCGTTCAGCCGAAGGTGATGCTACATGGATGCCCTATGCAGTGCTAGCCATTGGTTTTTCTACAACTGTCGCCATGATGGCAGTTCTTGGCCGTGAGAATATTGGACCTTTCGCTCCATATTTCGCCAAGGAAAACTTGCACCAAAAACAACCGCATTCTGGTGATATGAAGCGAAGCCTTGATGCCGAAGAGTAAGTGAGATTCATAATGAGGCAACCGTCATGGGCAGCGAGGATATCACCATTGACCCATGGGGCAGTGCGCAGTCCACTGATTACGACCGCATAATTGAGCAGTTTGGACTTACTCCTCTCAATCCCTCAATTATTTCACAACCGTCACGGCTTCATCGGCGCGGAATTATCTTCGCACACCGTGATTTTGATGTTGTACAGGAATCTCAAAGAAAAGGAGAGCCATTTGGTGTACTAACTGGATTGATGCCAAGTGGGCAGATGCATTTGGGCCATTCAATGGTCATTGAACAGGTCAAGTGGTTCCAGCAACAAGGCGGAGATGTTACTATTGCTGTTGCCGATTTGGAAAGTCAAGCCACACGAGGGGTCGGTCTTGAAAAAGGGCGTAAAACCGCTATTGAAGAATACATTGCTAATTATGCGGCTTTGGGACTTGACCCTGAGAAAACAAGCATCTACTTCCAATCACGCAGACCTATTGTTCAACGTCTTGGATTCCAACTTGGAAAGCGTACCAACCTCAATGAATTCGAAGCCATTTACGGATTCAATGGAGAGACCAATCTTGCCCATGTCCAAGCACCTCTTGTTCAAGTGGGTGATATTTTGCACCCTCAAACCGATGAATTTGGAGGGCTAAGGCCTATCGTAGTCCCCGTGGGTGTTGATCAAGACCCTCACCTGCGTTTGACGCGTGGCTTGGCCAGTAAAACAAACTGGTTTAATCTGAAAGATGCATCCTCGCAGGGGCTAATAATCAGCCTTTCAATCCATGATGAAAACGCAGCAGCCTTCGGACAAATGCCAAACGGTAGAATTGACCGTTCTAAGGTAGAAGGTGTCTTTTCTCAAATCGTTAATGCACTGGCAGAACTTGGTTTCTCAGATATCATGTCAAGCCCAAAACAAGGTACTGTTCATGTTCCTTCAGCAACGAAACGTGACCGTCATGGTATTCGGATGGCTTTGTTATCTCTTGAGCGACAACTCGGGGGCCCAGGGCTGCTTGCCCCTTCGTCAACATATCACCATTTTGCAGTTGGTCTGACAGGGGATAAGATGAGTAGTAGCAAGCCGAAAACTACGTTATTTCTAAAGGATGACATCAAGACGATTGAAAAGAAAATCAAGCGTGCTTTTTCGGGGAGTCAACCAACTGTAGAAGAGCACCGTAGATTGGGAGGAAATCCAGACATTGATGTTGCTTATCAATACATGATGTATTTCTTTGAGGATGATGATGCATACTTGGCAGAAGTCAATGCAGATTACAGGGCAGGGAAAATCCTTGCAGGAGAAATGAAACAACTTTGTATTGATAGGGCAACTGAATGGATGTCAAAATTGCATGAAATGCGCGATCAGACCGCTCACCTTGTTACTGAATTCTTAGCAGAGGATTCACGCTAATCCATATCATCAGTGGAAAATACCGCTGGGTCTGGTCCAACTGGAAGTTCACCGATTTCGGCTTTAGTGAGTTCTCTATCAATCGTTTGGGGGTTTAGAATCATGGAGTGGCCGTGTGGGTCAAGTAATTCGATGGTAATGGGTTCTCTTATCGGTGGTTCTTTCAGTGATTCAATTTTTTCCAACATAGTGTTGAGTATTGCCAATTCGGACATGATTTCTTCCTTTCTCTCTGTTATCTGGGTATTAGTGAACTCTTTTTCATGACCACTTTTTACCAAATTGATGATGTCCACAAAACGATTCAAAACTCCTTCAATATTGGATACATAACCAGTAGAATTACTGCCTGGATTTACTTGTAGGTCAAGTTCGGGCAGACGAACTGTACATGAAGAAGACCTCACCACTCTAGTAGTAAGTAATTCGGGTGAATCAATAAGAAGTGAACATGCTCCAGGTTTTTTGCCCTCGGCTGGAATGAAATCCGTTTGCCTCCATCCGCAATCATGGCATTGAACAGTAACTTGGGTATGTTCTCCAAAATACGGTATTTCATCAACGTGAGCGATCATTTTCACATTTCCACTTGCGGCGCAAATCGGGCAAGGGATGTCAATGTCCTGCTCGTTCATCAATTCACGCCCGTAAATTCGTCTCTGTCAACCGCAAAACCTTCCATCTCAGTTCCTTTGAGTCCACGACAACCTTCGGGCAGAAGCATCAAGCGTGTTTCAGTCATTTGGATGATTTGTCCTTGTAGGTCACCTTCAATGAATGTATGAAGCCAGTTTAGCGCTTGAGCGAATTCAGTTTTTCGTTTAATTAGGCGCTTCATTTCGACAATGCACGCATGCCCATCTGCGACCCAATCCATGAGTTGCTGACATCCAGTTAAATCGTGCAGTGTTGCATTATGCAAAACCATTCCACCCTCTTCAATTGGGACTGGTGCATTTGGATACATGACCTCCAAATCGTGGAATGTCATAGCTGAAGTTGGAGGCCGAGTAGAATTTTCATGCTCTGAACTAGGCATTCTAAATCGTCGAAGTTGGTCATCATTTGCCATGATTTCTTCGCTTTGAGATTGAGATAATTTTGCCTCAGCCTGTTCTAATAGATCCAAGTTTGGCATAGATGGGACAATGGTTTCCTCATCAGGAACTGGCAAAGCTGCTTCAGGAGGGGCTCCCGAGAACCGGTCCAAAGAAGACTGGGCTTCGTCGGGAACCTTTCTCTTCTTTCTTCGCACATGATGGCCTCAATGCAGGTGCTTCATCAACACTCCCCTCCAATGAGGCTAATGGGGCCTATTAACGGTGTTTAACTCCTCACACCGAGATTTCGTGAACTTGATAAAGGACATGAACGACCGTATCTTAGAGCCTCAAGGTTCAAAGAGTGTCAACGGAAGGGAAAATCATGACCGAACAACAAGGCGTCCTAAAAACCGGAACAAGTACTGTAGGAATCACTTTCAAAGGAGGTGTTGTTGTTGGAGCAGACCATCGTGCCACAATGGGGCACTTCATCGCCAATAAGAGCGTCCAGAAACTCTTCAAGATTGGAGATAACCTCGCTCTCACCACTGCGGGATTGGTCGGACATGCACAATCACTTTCGAGAACACTAACTGCGGAAGTCGCGTTGTTTGAATTACGTCGTCAGCAACCTATGACCGTTAAGGGTGCTGCAACACTTACGGCTAACATTCTTGCTGGTCGCCCTCATTGGGTACAACTTCTCATCGTTGGTGTTGATGCTGATGGAGGGCATGTGTATTCCATCGATTCAGCAGGAGGCTCAATTCCAGATGTTTACTGTGCTACTGGTTCAGGTTCTCCATACATGTACGGTGTGCTTGAAGATGGATTTAGTGAAGGTATGTCTCAAGCGGATGCATTAAAACTGGCAGCCCGCGCCCTCTATGCGTCAGGGCAGCGTGATGCAGCCTCCGGAAACGGCATGGATTTGGCTGTAATTACGCCATCATCTGGATATCAACAAGTCTCTCAAGAAGACATTGCAAAGCTCCTCAAGTGAGCATTTTCCCATTCCTGCGGCATTAGCCGCATTCGCCCAACGGCATGTCACAGGCAGCGTGATGACGCAGGAATGGAGTAGATAATATGCAAATGACCTACAAGGAATTGAAGGATGAAATAGCAAAAATCGTGCCAAAGGATATTGATTACAGCGTTGATTTGGAAGCGGGTAACATCGCTATAATTACCAATCAAATGGATAAATTCGGTGGCCGGGACGGTTTGATTGGAAAAATTGCGAAGCGAATCAAGAGAAAGATTGTTCTTCGCTCTCCAGTAGATGCTATGATGGAAATAGACGATGCCAAAGAAATTATTGAAAAAATTATTCCAGAGGATGCTAAAATTACTGAAATGTACTTTGATGGATGTTATAGGGAAGTCATAATTCAGTGTGAAAACCCAGGTTCTGCCGTGGGTCGCCGTGGTGAAAACACACGAAAGATTCGTGATGAAACCGGTTGGTCAGTGAAGGTTGAGAGAACACCTCCTTTATTTTCAAAGACCGTTCATGACATACGTGGTTACCGTCAAGAAAAAGCGGATGAAAGACGAAAATTACTGAAGGATTTCGGCTTGAACATTCACCGACCAACACGTCCTGGTGCTGCTTGGGCGCGTGTAACAGCACTCGGTTCATACCGTGAGGTTGGACGGGCATGTCATTTTGTCACGACCAATGAATCACGAATCATGATCGATGTTGGAGTAAACATTGCATCTGATACGGATCCAATGCCATATTTTACTGCACCTGAAGCACTTCCACTTGAGAAACTGGATGCTGTAGTACTTACTCACTCACACCTTGATCACGCAGGGATGTTACCAGTTCTTTTCAAGTACGGTTATCGTGGTCCTGTATATTGCACTCCACCTACACGTGACCTAATGCTTCTATTGCAAACAGATTACCTCAAAGTTGGTGGTGCTGAAGGAAAGAGGTCCCCCTATGATATGGAAGATATTCGAATGTGCATGAAGCATGTCGTTGATGTGGATTGGGGCGAAACAACAGATATTGCCCCCGATGTAAAGTTGACCTTTTCCAATGCAGGACATATTTTGGGTTCTTCAGCAGTTCATCTAAATGTAGCAGATGGCAAACACAATATTGTTTTCAGTGGCGACCAGAAGTATGAAAAATCGTGGTTATTTGATGCGGCTAATACTCGTTTCCCCCGTGTTGAAACCCTTGTTATTGAATCCACTTACGGTGCCTCAGGAGATTATCAACCATCCCGTCAAGAAGCGAACCAAGAGTTACAAGATATTGTATCAAGGACGCTACTTCGCGGAGGGAAGATGATTTGTCCAGTGTTTGCTGTTGGCAGAAGCCAGGAAGTCATGATTGCAATTGACGAATTATTCCGTTCAGGGACAGTTAAGCCAGTTCCTGTTTGGCTTGATGGAATGATCCAAGAAGCAACGGCCATTCACGCAGCACATCCGAAGTACTTGACCAATTCACTGAGCAAGTCCTTGCTCAAAGATGACGGCGAAAATCCGTTTACGAGTGAATGGTTCCGCCCAGTAAAAGGTCGAGAACTTAGGGAGAGCATCGTCATGGACCCGTCTCCGTGCATCGTTTTAGCGACCTCAGGAATGCTCAATGGCGGCCCGGTTATGGAATATTTCAAGAACTGGGCGCATGAAGAACGCAATTCACTTTGTTTCGTAGGATACCAAGCCGAGGGAACACTTGGCCGCAGACTGCAAAAGGGATTCGGAGAAGTTCCAATGATGATAAACGGAAAGACTGAAATTGTCAAAATTGGCTGTGAAATGGTCACTATTGATGGATTTTCAGGACATTCAGACCGAAGGCAATTACTTGATTTTGTTGACCAGTTGAACCCAAAACCGCGAAACATTATCTGTCATCACGGAGATTATCAAAAGTGCAACGAGCTCGGTCATACTTTGAGAGAAAGGTACCGATGTAGGACATATGCCCCTAAGAATCTTGAAACAATACGTCTATTGTGATTATGAAAAAGGCATCTCAATGTCATAATCCATTGGGTCAGGTAAAGGTTCGTTGACCTTTGAAGATTCAACTTGTGTATCATTTTTTGAGTTGAAACTATTTGTTGGTGAATTTTCACGGCCTGAATAACTTGAATTCCATATCGTAATTACGGCTCCAACTATTGTAATTATTAGGGTCGTAGTAACAAGTGCAAGGGAATGCTTACTTTCAAGAAATATTGCCCCAATCCACATGATAATGTTGATGATGGCGGCGAGGATCATGATGCGCCGCGGGCTTGAGGCCATGGTAAGTGGAGAACCATGTTGTTCATGAACCCGTTGCGACAGTCCCCTGATATGCAGCGAAGTTCAGGGCCCTCGTGCCCAGGTTGGTTGATGACGGCGGTTGCCCCTTGGGGAGAAAATGCGGAAGATGCTTTTGACCAAGGTTTGGTTGAACTTGGATTGGGAGATGCCCGAATCATTCAAGCTCAAGGGGCTATGTTGCCTCTAGGATTTGGTGCAACACCACCCCGCCCGTTGCCGATGGGCTCATTGGTTGAGTGCCATCTTGCAACTGCATATTCGTGGAACGGTTCTTCAGCCTCGGCTGGTGTTGCATGGGCATCATGTGTGACTCCTGAAGGCGATGAATGCACCATTGTTGCAACCATTACCACCACTCTTGATTATGAAGAAACAACACTTCTTCTTCGCAGAAATCTTCAACGCCGCCTCGCCAGTAGAGATTTGGAAGTCATTGAATTCGATGTGGCGGTGGATGAAGTAACTGCGGGTCAAGATCACCATGGTGTAGCAATAGCGGCTTTGATTTTACCCGATTCACTCACCTTTGGAGCAAAAACCAGAACTGGCCCGATTCGTGGTGCACTCACTCGGAAAGCCGAGGAGCCCAAAAAGCGAGTTGATACAAAAGCCCCTGCAGCCCCCGCCCGGCGCCCTGGTCAACCTCAAAACAAGCATGATTTCACTCTGTGAAGTTTATTTGTTGTGACGGTTGTGTTTTATTATGAGCGATAAAAAATGGTTAGTAATCAAGTGTCCTGGATGCAAGTTGTGCTTTGGACATCGTACTCTATCTGGGCGTTGTCCTCATTGTGGGCAACGCGTTACCGATGCTGCCGAAGTCTTAACCGAAGTATTTTCATCTACTGAATTAAGACTTGAGGTGGCTTTGGCAAATACTCCCGAAAACCTCAGAGATACGTTGAGAGCCAAGTTGTCAGAAAACGAATTATTATTTGACCCACCACAATCTCCTTCGCCCAATATTCTAATCGACCTTATACGCCGAAAGTGCGATGAAAAAAATTCTGTAAGTAGAGTTACTGTTGCTGCAGTTCTTATGGCAAAAAATGCCGATATGGATGCTGACGGCTTGATGGAGCGTGCTGAACAAGAAGGATTAGTACTACGAATTGGAGAAGGTCGTTGGCAGTTCCTTGAGTGAAGTTCATAGGTTAGACCTCGTGGCCAAGGTTAACGGGCGTATGGGTTAGTTTGGCCTATACTCGGGCGTTTGGGACGCTTGGACCCAAGTTCAAATCTTGGTACGCCCACCATTACTTTCACGAGCGTTGGTATTCTCCAACCGAATGTACCCATATGATGTGGAATCCAAATTGAGTTTTGACATATGTTTCAGGAGCAGTTTCAAGTTCAGCAGACCAAACCGCTTCTTCAAAATCCTGAGCCATTTGTCCTTCAATGAATTCACCCAAGTCTCCTCCTTTACTTGCGCTTGGACAATTGGAATATTTTTTTGCAAGTTTTTTGAACACTTTGAATGGTTTTTTAGCGCTTTTAATCATTTCAAGAATTTCCCTAGCATCTGGTTTATTCGTGACCAAAATATGACGTGCATGGGCCGTCCGAGGAGTTTTTCTCTTGTCATGACGCCGCATTTATGTTCACCTTCTGTCGAGCCACAGTGGCCATTCTATCAAAAATGTGCGCTATTGACCAGAGTAAGATTACCAAGAATAACGAGGATAGGTCAAAGCTCCAAAATGCTCGCATGGTAATTGAATAACCACCAGCGATGGTAATCCAGCCAAAGACATAGGCTAACATTGCTCCGATAGAGTATAGCGATGTATTTTTTGACATTACCCACGAAATATTTCGGCGATGATGTTCTATGGCCATCATAAGTCCTACGCGCAGAAAAAATTTCAATGGCTTAATGCCTGATGTTTCCCTTCTATAGATTGATTCTACGGGTACACTTCCAATTTTCCAACCGTGATGAGCAAGTTGAATTAGCCAGAAATTGGGATATCCATAGCCGTTCCATGAACGACTCCAGTTCCATTGATTCAGTACTTTATGAGATGTAGCAGTAAATCCGCACTGAGGGTCTTTTATCCTCTGTCCTGCGGCAAGGGTTGTAAAAAATGAAAGAATTGCAGAGGCGAATTTTCTAAGAAGAGGCATTTTGTTGTAACCTTTGACGTGTATTGAGCGGTCACCCTTAACATAATCGTAATCTCCAGCAATAATGGGTGCGATTAATTGCTCCAAGTCATCAGGATTCATTTGGCCATCACCAGCCATGACGACGCTTACAAAGGGATTTCGAAGCCGACCTGCGAGGTTTTTATGGCCAGTTTCAATCGCACCACCTACGCCGATACCATCGGTGCTAAGGACAACAAGTTCAGCGGTAATATCGGTTTTTTCAGCGATTTGTTTTGTTTGGTCGGCCGAACCATCATCAACAACAATTGCAAGGTCTACTGTCTTAGGGAGAGTTTCCAGAACTTTTCGAATATGTGCTTCTTCGTTGCGTGCAGGAATGACGACACCCACCATCCAATCCTGTTGCATGTTACAGCCTGCGGTTCGCTTCTCATCAAAGTACGCCTGAAACCCTTTTGAACAACCCTCAAGAAGAACAGGATTCATAGGTCGTATCAATTAGGGCGCTTCGTGGCTGATTCTCTAACGCGCATTGTTTTGGTTGCTCGAGACATTGAGTTGCGAATTGTTTCTTTGATTATTCGTTGTCGAGAGGTAGCAAACGAGGTCATTCTTCTAGATACAGGCTCAAATGATGAGACGGTGGAATTGGCTCAAGAAGTTGGGTGTAGAATTTTTCACTATAATGGAGAGTTATCACCTCAGTCACTCGCTTCATATCTCGTGGAGAATGATGTAAAAAATGGAAATACCTTGATTCTTTGTGTTTCCAGAGCATGGAAACTAGCCGACCTTCCTCTTGCAGTAAATAGGGCTAGGGAGCCTTGGGATATTCATTACACATACAAGAATGAGAAAGAAGGTTCAGAAGATACCACCGATGTCATCTTTTCTTCCACGGAAATGCGTCATCTTGTAATGAGCGAAAAGGGTTGCAAAACCCTTGCAAACATGTCACCTTTGGCCACACAAAAAGATGTACCTGTTCAATTGCAGGTTCGGTTTGTAGAAGCAGAAGATCCTATCAATCTAACACAGCGAGAATCCCTCGCAACTGCTTCCCGTTTTGCCCAGTTATTCTACTGGATGCTCGAATCGAAACATCCTCTATTGTTGTTCGGAATCCCTGGAATCGTTCTTTTCGTCTTGGGTTATCGCTTATCGGGGGATTTGGCTTCAATGTTTACAGAATTGAACAGCACCTCCATTGGAGTTACTCTTGTTACAATCGCAATGACTCTAGTTGGTCTCTTTGCGATGATGGTAGCCATTATTCTCTATATCATGGGCAAACAAGTTGAACGCATACAGCATCAATATAATTGGCCAAAGCGAAGTTGAAACTCTAAGGGAGATGTGTGTTTGTGGTTGCAAAACTAGTTTGTTTGGACATGGACCGTGTCCTTGTTGATCATTTGTCTACATGGCAGTTTGTTTACGACCAACTCGGAATTTCAAATGATGAATCCTTTGAATTATATAATCAAGGAAAATTAGATGAATGGGATTGGATTAAACTGGATTTGGATCTGATAAAATCCTCGTTCGCCGAACCAATTACCGATGAGTATCTGCGTTCGCTTATGGAAGGAATGCCGATGATGAAGGGCTGGAAACTATTGGTTGGGCATTTGCTTGAACATCAAATCAATGTAGCCATAGTTAGTGGTGGGCTGCAAAAAACAGCACGCGATATTGCCGCCTGCTTTCCATCAAACGAACCCTGGGGGCGCCGATGGGGAGGGATTGACCGACACACTGCGCGCGAACAATTGGGAGGCATGGATACTCGTTTGCATGTTTTCACTAATGGATGGTTAGCCACAACTCCGTCTGAATCAGGTGAGAGTTTAATCAGTGATTTCGGAAGATATCAGGTGCAGATGGATGGTAAAGGTTCCATTGTGAAGATGCTCCAACGTCGCTTGGGTGTAAGTAAGAAAAATACAGCCGCAGTCGGAGATTCATCCGGAGATATCGGCATGTTCCAAGAAAGTAGTTGTGCGATTTTGTTCAATCCTTGGGACGATAAGCCCAAGGAGCACGCCGACCACGTCATCTTGGAGAAGGATTTAGAGATAGTTCTTGATACGATTTGCACATCTCTTTCAATACCCAAACCTTGAAGAAACCGCCCGTGGTGGATTTAACATGGTATTTGGTGATGATTTTCTAACCTCTCTGTGCCCACATTGCGGATTTTTGCTAGGGGAATTCATCCCTGGTTTGCCTTGTCCTGAATGCGGCAAGCCCTTGCTCTGATCAAGGCTTGACCCGACGTGAAGTGCGGGGAAACGGAATCACTTCACGAATGTGTGATGCGCCGGCTAGCCAACTGACTACCCTGTCCACGCCGAGTCCAAAACCACCGTGAGGCACACCACCATAGGAGCGTGTATCAATATAGAATTGATAGGGTTCCCGTGGTGTTCCTTCTTCGTCTAGGCGACGGAGAATTTCTTCTTCGGACCATGTTCGCTCTCCTCCACCGATAATTTCTCCGTATCCTTCGGGTGCGAGGAGGTCGTGACAAAGAACGTATTTTTCATCTTCAGTATCAACGCGATGATAGAATGGCTTTGCAATTTTAGGGTAGTGGGTAAGGAAGTGCGGCACATCGAAATCCTGAGTGAGAACTTTTTCCTTAGAATAATCCAGATCATCTCCCCATTTGACATCAACATTCATTCCTTGTAGTGTTTCAACAGCCTCATCGTAGCGCATTCTTGGATATGGATTGTCAGCATAACGAGCCACCAGTTCCAAGTCTCTGTCAATGGAAGTGAGTTCAGTCTCACGTTCGTCAAGAAGCGTACGTGCAATGTGACGAACAACACCTTCGCCATGGGCCATAATCTCATCATTGGACGCCCAGGCCATTTCCATTTCAGCATGCCAAAACTCAGTCAAATGTCGGCGAGTACGGGATTCCTCTGCACGAAATGATGGTGCGATGGTGTAGAGTCGTTCAAGAGCTGGCATTGCGGCTTCAGCATAGAGTTGCCAGGATTGTGTGAGATATGCTGTTTCTCCGAAATATGGAACTTCAAACAGTGTTGAGCCCCCTTCAACAGCACCTGCGACAAAGTTTGGCGCTTGGTATTCAATGAAATCTTCATTTCTGAAGTAGTTGTGAATTGCACCGAATGCAGAACTTCGCAGTTTTAACATCGTTGTCATCCGGCTAGTGCGGAGGTAAAGATGGCGATTGTTGAGCAAGAATTCCGAACCACCTGGCATTGGTTCACCATCTTCATCAAAAACATCCAGAGCCTCTTTGTTAATGGGGAATGGTCGTTCTGGGTCAACAGGACCTACAATCACAACAGAATCAATGACGAGTTCATGACCGCCTGGCGATCGTTCGTCAACATTTACAGTTCCATTGAATATCACGCTTGATTCGATAAGAGCCTCTTTAATTGCCTCAAAAGATTGGTCTCCGATGGTATCCTTTTTGCCTACGCATTGAATTTCTCCGGTAGAGTCACGTAGGACGATGAAGCGCATTTTGTTTGAACCACGAGTGCGTTTAATCCATCCCTTCAGTTCAACGGCCTGCCCATCGTGCAATCCATCTTGCACATCTCCAATCCATACGGTCTTGGCCATACTCGCACCTGCCCTTCCATTCGTGGCGTGTAATTCAATGTCACCCTTCACATGGCTGATGTAAATCAAGGTTTGAAGAAGAAAATCGTGCAAAGGGTCAAAACCTTTGGCAACGACAAACAGGTATGAAAAAGTTGGCGGTTTATGCGTTAGGCGGCAACGCCTTACAACCTCCAAAAGCCGAATCTTCGGCAAGTTCGGAAGTACTTGCCAGAGTTATTAGTGATGTAATTGATTTGCTAGAAATGGATTGGACGGTCATCATAACTCATGGAAACGGGCCGCAAGTGGGCCATCTTATGGAGATTGATGAAGATGGAGTTCATTCTCTAGAATCATGGGTCGCAGCCACACAAGGAATGATTGGGCATGAACTTTCAATGAATTTGCAGGCAATACTACAGCGTCGTCTTCGTCCAGAGCGTACTGCTGTGATTTTGACACGAGTTGAAGTTGATAGTGATGACCCAGCCTTTGGACTTCCGACAAAACCAGTAGGTCCTGTTTTGGATTCTAAGACTGTCATGTCGGCCGATTGGGATATTGCTGAAACAATTCACGGCCCGCGCAGAGTGGTTGCAAGTCCGAAGCCCTTGCAAATTATGGAATTAGATGTCATTCGCAAATTGGTTGAATTGCAAGCAGTAGTCATTTGTGGCGGTGGCGGGGGTGTTCCAGTTGTTGATTATGAAGGGCATCATGTCGGCGTTCCAGCAGTTATTGACAAAGACCTTCTATCATCTCGTTTAGCAATCGACCTAAACGCGGATGCTCTAATTATTTCAACAGAAGCTGATGCAGTATACACTGATTTTGGCACAAAAAAGGCCAAGGTAGTTAGAAAACTATCTGTTGGCGAGGCTGAATCAATGGATGAAGAGGGCCAATTCCCAGCAGGTTCAATGCGACCTAAGGTTAGAGCCCTCTGTTCTTATGTTTCAACTGTAGAAGAAGGCCAGGGCGTCTTTTGCACTCCAGGTTCTGTGCTTGATGCACTACGCGGTGAAAAGGGAACCACATTTACTGCCTAGTTGTCCAAATAAATATAATCTGGACAAAGAATCACATTGATATGTTGTCGGTTGTTCGCACATGTCATGAAGAAGAACTCTTTCATTGAAGCCGAAGCCCATTGTGACGGGCCCTGCGGAGTATACGACCCTGCTAGCGCGCGAATTGCTGCTGAGGCAGTACAATCTATGACCAACAAAATGCTTGGCCTAATCTGCCCAGAAAAC
>DASCRS010000059.1:0-4442 GCA_034402455.1 Candidatus Poseidonia sp.
GAGCAAATGTTGAGGCAGGCTTGCAAACAGGATTGGATATCGTAGCGACCATGGCGTGGTGGGACTACAATGCCGCTGCTCTGGACAATGAGGACACCTCGGAATCCTCTGCGATGGGAGAGCAAAGTATGGCCACCATCGTTGTCAGTATTCTTGCAGTGCTCGCTTTGGTCGGTCTACTTTCCTATGGATATCTGCGGTTTTCATCTGGTGATGAAGAAACCTAAGTGAGGTCCAAATAGGCTATTTCAGCAGATTAGGTAGAGAACAAGAGGCTAAATGTGAAGTCGCTGGGTGGGATACCATGGGAGAACTCGTCGTGGGCATTTCTGGCGCTTCAGGTGCCATTTACGGAAAGCGGCTCGTTGAGGTCTTGACCGAGATGGGGAAATTTGTCCGTCTTGTTGTTACCGATTCAGGCCGTTTGACTCTAAAACACGAATGTGATATGACGCCTGAAGAACTCGCTGAGGCAACGGGTTCTCTGCTTGAGGACGCCGAAAATGTCGGTGCAAAATCTGCTTCTGGCTCTGCAAAAATTGATGCAGTAGTAATTTGCCCTTGTTCAGGCACAACCATTGGAAAACTTGCCGCTGGCATATCGGATAACCTCGTCACTCGCTCCGCCATTGTCGCTATGAAAGAGCGCCGTAAACTCATCATCGTTCCTCGAGAGGCACCGTACGCAACAGTACATTTGGAAAACATGGCAAAACTTTCATCGTGGGATACCGTAATTATTCCAGCCTCTCCAGGATTCTACAACCACCCACAAAGTATTGACGACCTCGTTGATTTTATCGTTGCACGAATCCTTGACCAAATCGGAATTGAACATCAAATAGGAAAACGTTGGACTGGCGAAGAAATTTGAATTCACTCCCAACCGCCGACTACTTGAACAAGGAATGCGAGGCATGGTTGAGGCAGAACCATGACCACACTAGGTTTTGAAGGATTGAATGTCAACGAGCTTAAGGATATGCTCCGTGAGGCTGAATTGCCCGTAAGTGGGACCAAAGCCCAATTGATTGAGCGTTTGCAAGCCAATCTTCCTGGGGCACAAGTCATCAGTTTGGAATCTGAGAAAACACTTCCAGAAGAAGCCTTGCTGGAAGGAGAACAATCCGTGCCATGGTATCGTGGTACTGAAGTTCTTACGCCTCCAGCCCTGATTGCTATTGGTGTTGCTGTTTTGATGGTTACTGCCATTTTTGTTATTCAACCAACATGGCTTGGCTTTGAGCCTGATTATGAGTACGAACTGATTTCCTATGATGCTTCTCAAGCCAAGAGTTTCGCAGACCAATTGGTTTCCTACGGCCACCCTGACTGGGAGGGACGTATGAGCGGAACTGTTGAAGAAGCGAATGTTTCTGCTTTCATTGAGTCACAATTTGAGGCAATGGGCATGAAAACCACGCTCCATTCTTACGAAGTTCCGATGCATCATGTGAATTCTGAACCAAGTCTTCGAATTTGTGTGCAAGGCCTGAATGGATTCAGCCCTTGCGAGGGCGCTGGTGGCGCTTTGGGTGGTTCTGAGGTTACTGAATTTCAGCATCGTATTGATTATGTGATCCAAGGATTTTCGGGCCAGTCGGAATATACCTTCCAGGATGATGTACAAATGACCTATCTTGACAATGGAAGTGACGATAGCCTCTGGCAATCAGCGAGCGGAACTATCGGCTACGTTATCAACAGCGGAACAAAGACTGGCAATACCGAATTCTTTTCCAAAGCCGCCGAAAATAACCTTGCAGGATTGATCCGCGTTAACAAAGACTACAACTGTGGTAAAATCGAAGGCAACGATTGTGTTCCAATTTTCAAGGGAACTGGTATTGACGATGTCACCGAAGCTAACGGTGGAAGCATCCCAAGCGATATACCGTTCATTGCCATGTCAAAAGATGCGGGGGAGATTCTTGAGGCTGCAATCTTCAATGCAACTGGCCAACCAGGTGTGATAGAGATGTTCATTGATGTCACAAATGACCAAGAGCAAACCATTTACGTTCCATGCGGTGAAATCAAAGGCAAGTCATCTGAACTTGTTATCGCAGGTGGCCATCACGATACTGTCTATCACGGACAAGGAGCCATTGACGATACATCTGGTAGTGCAAGTGTGCTTGAAATGGCGCGTCAAATCAGCGAAGTCGTCAATGAAACTGGAACGCCTGAGCGAACATTGCGATTCTGCACATGGGGTGGGGAAGAAGAGGGCCTTTACGGAAGCCGTGCCTATGTTTCAGCATTCCAAAACAGTTTGAAGGATAACCTTCGTTTGTATGTTAATCTTGACATGAACCATGTTGATGCTGACTTCTCCAACCGAGGAAATAGCCTGCGTCTCTTTGGAAACACGCCTGAAGATATGGAGCACATTGAGCGCATCACTGACATCTACAAGAATAAGCGAAGCGATGTTGCTGACCGCTACGATATTCAACTGGCCCTTTACCAAGGCGCTCAAGGTCAACCTGATGGGATGCCTTACAATTCTGACCACGGACCATTTGTCTACGATTTGGGAGACAACATGCGTGGCCGAGCAGTCGTTTGTTACGGAAGTGGAAGTTGGGAATACCACACTTATCTTGACACCATGGACCGATTCAACGAGGAATCTCTTGGAGTTTCTGTGACCATATACGGGACCTACATGCGCTTCCTTGCCTACTCTGATTATTGAGCGAGGGATTGAAAGCAAGGCGACCTTTCGCTGTTGCATGGTCGCACCAAGTGCTTGGGCATCTCACATTTTGGTAAAATCCAAAAGTGAGGCAGTTCAAATCAAAGATAAGGTTGGCAAACTCAAAGATTTTCAGAAGTTAGCCCGCAAGAAGAGTACCTGCCCTTCGAGTCAGAAAGGTGGCGACCTTGGCTGGTTTCGTAGAGGACGTATGGTCGCAGAATTTGAAGAAGCAGTTTGGACCACTCCAGTTAACACCGTTTCAACACCGGTTAAGACCCAGTTCGGTTACCATTTGATTTGGGTCCACGAACGCGACGAGCAATGAGGCGATATCATGCAGTGGCGTGTTGGTTTGGAATCTTATGAAGTCCGTGCCGCACACGGATTTTACGAATTTGAACATCTCGCACCCCAACCCTTTCGCTTTACAGTATGGGCTACATTAGAAGACCGAGAAAATGTTTCAGAATTGGGCCAGACCTTGGATTACGCAGATATTCAAATTGCCATTGATGAAGTTGTGCATGAAACAGATTCACCCATTCATTTGATGGAGGAGATGGCTCAACGGATAATTTCTATTTTGAGCATTAATGAGGCAGTTCAATCCCTTTCCGTTCGAATTGAGAAACCCAAAGCACCTCTTCCCCACCCTGGTGGATTGCCCGTGATTGAGGTTTTGTGGCAGCGAACCTGAGCGATGCTTAAACGCCGACTTGTTAACGGGGTTTCATGCTCACCGCAGGGCGCGTCTATGTCCCCAGTGCTGTCGAGGAGGGCGGAGCGGTAGTCGGCATGGGTTGCTTCAGCAGTCAAGAAACCGCAATGAATGTGCTCCGCTCTTTCTTGAAGAAATCTCATCAGGTTGTCCTTGAGCGAGCGAGTATTGCCGCTTGGGAAATTGATGTTGTGGGTGAAGATGCAGTTACAATTCTCTCCGAATTTGAGTGCAGGGTTTGCCCTGTGTGCCATCGTACTACCTTTTGGTTAGACGCACAGCGCTTCAAGGCCGTATGTTACGGTTCAGCGTGCGGGGCTTGGATTGAGGAGAGTGCCGTAGAACCCGATGTAATTGATTGCGGCTGGCCCCCAACTCAATTTAGCGAACAGGTTGAGAGTATTGACGATGCGATGCGTTCACTAAGACGCATTGCCGCTAAGGCCGAAGCTGCAGGTAGTGAGCCGAGATTCACGCCATTTGAAGATGAAATTCCTTGATTTCTTTATATCGGGTCAGTGGATACTCTTTGTATGGAAAAAACACCGAAAACCATCCTAGTAACTGAAAAAGACCTCTTTTTGGAACAAGACATTCATCCTTTTGATGAAAATCCTCAACCTCTTTCCGACCCTCACCCAGTCCTTGTTGATGGGATCAAAGGAACTGCTGCTATTGGTAGCCTAGGTGGCTACAGCACCCGTATTAGAATCCTGTTGGAGGAGGAACATCCTGACTTTGGGAAGGAATTTCAAACCAAATATTTCATGTTCAAAGAACCAGGAATTTGCATGTGGGGTCACGATGAGAAGACTTTCACAGTAGAGAAGATTGTTGAGGAATGAGCCTCATTCATTATCTTCGCGTCCAGCACGATAAGCAGCAATAACTGCGCGGGCTATAGCATCGGGGTCATTGTTGATTTGCTTGTCAATTTTCATGCCGCCCATGATTGAATCTCCGACCATGACCGAATCGGTTAACGAGAGTTTCTTCCCTTCCTTCTTCTCTTGGTCCTGC
>DASCRS010000060.1:0-6034 GCA_034402455.1 Candidatus Poseidonia sp.
CCGTTTCTTTACGTTTTTGTTTGAGAGCAGCCCGTCCTTTTTTCGAACGTTTCCTACTCTCAAACCAAGTATTAACACCATTCCAATCTGGAATGATTCCAAGGCTGTCAAGGAGCAACTTGCTGCTGATACGAGCGGACTCATAGATGACAGGTAGTCCGCTTCCAGGGTGCGTTCCACCACCAACAAGATATAGGTTTTTTATTTCATCGAATTCGTTCTTTGGTCTTCGCCAAAGCATCTGATCTAAACCGTGAGCTAGATTGAATACAGCACCTCTGTAGCAGTGTTCTCCCCAATCATCAGGAGTTATGATGAGTTCGTTTTGTATGTGTTCTTGGATGTTTTCAAAGCCCAGTTTTTGCTCAATCTGGTCTATGATTAGGTCGCGAAAAGCGCTCTTTTCATCCTTCCAGTTAATATTTTCATGAATGTTGGAAACGGGAACTAGAGCGTAAATTGTTGAACAACCTTCAGGAGCAAGTTGAGGGTCAGTAACGCATGCATTTTGGACATAAATCGATGGGTCGTCCCATGTAATTCTATGGTGCTTTTCCACATCCTCAAGGTTTGCTTCATAGTTACTTGAAGCATATATTTGGTGGTGAGGAAGATGGTCAAATGTCTTATTCACACCGAGGTAAAGCATGAATGTTGAGCAAGAGTATTTTTTCTTGTCCAATTTCTTATTGCTCCATTTCTTTCTTACTGTGTCTGGGAATAGTTGAGTCATGCCGTTTGCGAAATCAGCGTTCATAACAACGCGGTCAGCAAGGAAATCACCTTCTTTTGTGGTCACTCCCTTGATGGTTTTTCCTTCAAGTATTACACTTTCAACTTCTTCTTCCATGCGGAATGTCACACCAAAATCACGGGCAATACTGGCCATTCGTTCGCTGACGCTACCAAGGCCACCTATTGGATGAAAGATTCCGTATTCATATTCAAGGTAAGCCAGCATGGTGAATAGACTGGGGCAGTTGAAGGGAGACATTCCCAAATATTTTGTTTGGAAAGACATAGCGAGCATGAGGCGGTCGTCATCAAAGAGTTTCATCAAATCCCCAGCAACACTTCGCTGAGGATGTAGCACGCTGGCGACACGCAGGGCCCTTTTTGATAGAAGGTCGGTCGGCCCGTACCACGGTTCTTGTAGACATGCTTTCGATTTGTTGAGTTTGTTGCTGTTATCCTTGATGTATTGCCTGAAAGCCTTTGCATTGCTATCACCCGAAAGGGCCCTAATTTGTTCAGTCATTTCATCAAGGTCGCTTGTGCAATCAAGTTGCCCGCCTTGGCCAAAAATTAGGCGATAATTCATGTCAAGTTTTTGCAATTTGAGTTCTTCATGCGCATCCATTCCTATTGCTTTGAAGATGTCTTCAATGACTTCGGGATAGTGGAAAAATGTTGGGCCAAGGTCAAATTTATAACCGTCCCGTTCGAAAATTTTGTTTCGCCCACCAACATCTTTTGAACGCTCAAAGACGGTAACATCAACGCCAGATTTAGCAAGAAGTAGCGATGATGCGAGTCCTCCGGGGCCAGCACCTATAATTGCAACTTTTGGCCTCACCTCAGTCGTCATATTCTTTGTGGACACGATTGGACATATAAAGGGGGGTTTTTTGGCGCAAATTTTCCTTGCAGGAAAATAACATTTGGATGGCTGTAAGCAGATTATCCGATTATTTCATTTGGGTCAATAAGGACAGAGAATTCATCCAAATAAGGCCCCATTGAACTAATCAAATCAACTTCTGGATGGCCTTTGAGCACCATCCCGTCCATGTACATGAGCGAGCGGATGATTGGAAAGGCCTCTTCGCCGAAGGAACATCCAGCCAAAACAGCAGCTTTCACGGTCTTCATCATCTGTTCTGTTAGAGATACTTCGCTGACTGAAGTACCGACGAAACCATCGTAAAGTTCGTTCATTGAATCATAATAAATTTGGAGGGTTTTTCCTGTTGGTTTTACATCCGCCATGGTAAGCATGGCGTCGTAGGCTTTGCGTAATTCCCCCTTTGCTAGGAAGTAAAAGAATCCAAACAAAGCGTTGCGAACATGATCTGGTGCGTTACAGATTGCTCCTGTATCAATGAAAATGAAATTACCTTCGTCATCCATCATTGCATTCCCTGGATGAAGATCGCCGTGAAACGTACCGATTCCAAACATAAAGGCCCCATGTATTCTGAATAATTCAAGCATATCAGGCCAACTGAGTGTGCCCTTTTCGAGGTGTTGCTCTAGCGTGGGGTGAGTAATTTCCTCCATCACCAAAATATGTCTATTAGAAAGTTCATCCCACATCTTTGGAAATTGAAGTTTGGGCATTGGAAAATGTTTTTCAATTTCTTTGGACTTTGAAATGAGTTTGTTCCTCCCTAAGATTTCGTTTGTAAGGTTTAACTCACGTAGTGTATAATCCTCAATGTGTGCGAGTAGACCTATTGGATTTCCAACCTTTCTGAGTTTTCTACGGAAAAACAAACCCATAGTAATCCAACGTTTCATACGGCGAACATCTCGCTTGAACGAGGCTTCAAAATCTGCTTTGATGATTTTTACAACAACCTTACTCCCATCCTTGAGGACGCCTCGGTGAATCTGTCCGATGCTCGCTGCCGCAAACGGTTCAGCATCTAAAGATTCGAATTTGTCCATGAATCCCTTTGGAGCAAAGCGTTTGAGTAATTTTTGAGAATCCTCGGTTGGAATTGTTGCCCCTCTACTATACAATTGTTGTAGTTCTATGCAACGTTTGGGGTTGATGAGGTCGGGACGGAGTGCAAAGATCTGTCCTAGCTTCACTGCCAATAGACCCATTGATTGTATCTTCTCAATATCTACAGGTTTTTCCCCTCTTAACAGGCGAAAGAATCGAAGAAAAGGCAACAGTTTCATTGGTGCCCCTTCCTATTCAGTCAACCAATTCAATGGCTTTTGGTTCGTGGCGATGAATGGTATAGTGCCAGAGGTTATCAGGTTCCCCTTTGCCTTCTGTACGTTGAATAACTACATTCGCATCTTTTGTGAAACGAGTTGACAACGCTCCCTCAATAATTCCGTCGTCCATTTCCCACATCGGTAGAGCGTCAGGGTCGGCAACAGGTGGGTGATTTAGTCCGACAATTACATGGAATTGTGGGTCAACATCGTATTGTAACATACCCAATCCAGCATGCTCCCACCAGTCCATCATCTCGTCCAAAAATTCAATATCATTTTCTATAGAACGAAGTGAGAAGGCGATTTCTCGGCCAACTCTATTTCCAATTTGTCGTAACATACGATTAAGGTCTATTCCCAAGACTTTCAGGTTGGATAATTTTCCTTCCGTGAGTCTTTTTCGAGCTTCGTTGACTTCTTTACCTGCTGCGAAGAAAGCATCGGGGTCAAATGGAGTATCCTCTTCTGGCAATTCACCATCAAATCCAAGGGCTACGGAGACATTCTTGAGAAATGAACCTTCTCCAATGGTTAATCTCAATGGGTCGTTAATTTGATTTTCAGTGAATCGAGCACGGGCTGTTTTCAAAGGAACAGCAGCCTCCCAAATAGCATCAATTAGGTGAAGATGAGCTTGAGAAAAAGGCGATGATTCGATGATAAGAGCAGCATCTTCCTTCCCTCGTCCCACTGGATTATCTTCAATGTTGAGGTACTGAATAACTTCAGATTGGTCTTGTACAAAGCCCAAGGAGTCTAATTCATCAGAGTGGCGGACCTCAATACTTTCATCCAATTGGTCAAAGAATCGGAGGGTACGCCCGTCTAAGTGTGTAATGATCTGGACTACAACGCCACGAACAGCAGCCGTATTGACTGCTTCAAGGGAATTAGGATTGCGGCATAGGTGCAAGATTCCAAATTGTCCAAGAAGGAGAATCAATCGTTCCTCTGAATCATTTGCCATCTTTTGAAGACGATTGTATATGTGAGTCCGCTCCTTTAGCACAGCAAACCGCGGGTCATCGATATCTCGTCGCTGTTTCTCGTACGATGCATCATTTCCAGTAATTCCTTTGGAGAGGTCTTCAAAACCACCCACCAATCGGTCAAGTTGCTGTTTTCTTGATTGAATGATGTGTTCCATTGCTTCGTTTACTCTAAGGCTTGAAAAGAGCATAGGGCGGTCTGCTGTGGCGGTTACGATTCCCATTTCTTGCAGGCGAGAAAGGCTGTTATATGCATCCAATCGGGTGGTTTTGAGTTCTTTAGCAAGTTCGGATGCCTTCATTTTTGGGCGGGAACCTAGAATGAGAATGGAACGAACTTCACGTTCGTTCAAACCTGCTTCAAGAAGGAGTTCTTCCCACATTTCAGTCATCTCCTGTTACCTTGGAAATTTCAGCAAGGATTTTTGCAACATGGCGACGTGGCCGGAATAACCAATCGTATACATAGTGAATGTTGTTATTCGGGTCGATAAGGAATGAAGATTTAGCAGGAAATTGACCTAAGTGCATCGGGACATTGTACATCATGCCAACTGTACGTCCAGGGTCTGATAACAACTGAAAGGGTAAATCTCCAAGTCCAAGTTTGAATGATGCCTGTTCCTCAACGGTTCCTGGCCCAATCCCTACGACTGAGCAGCCAGCAGATTGGAAGAGATCGTGTTGCTGCTTGAATGTAAGGCAACCACGCTTGCATGTTGGGGAATTATGGCGTGAGTAGAAAAACACAACACGCCAAGTGCCGTTGAGCGATGTACTATCAAAAAAATCTCCCGCATCAGTTTCTAGTTTGAAGTGTGGTGCGGGCTGACCTACGAGGTTGACTTTCATGATGATTCCTCAGGCTGGTAATATGTGGCCCATTTGGGACGCATTGGTAAGTAGGTATGAACGATTCTGTGAACAGTGTAACACATTGAGAGTAGCCTAAAACTTGACTTTGAGGCCGTGGGCCATAAGTTGAACTTTCTTGTTAGGATTGTTCCGAACATGTTAGAAAATTCAACATTTTCTCATATAAACCCCTGTTCATATCCTCATAAGGGTCTAAACGGTCTTTGATATAGTGAGAGGGCGATTTTTCAAGCATGGGGAGTCTTGTATGTGACTTGGGCGTTGCAGCCCGTGTCGTTTTGGAGAACCAGATTCTCCTAGTTCAAGAGGCCAAAGGACGGTACTCGGGGAGGTGGGGTCTGCCAAAAGGCCACGTTGAACCAGGGGAAAGTCCAGAACAGGCAGTTCTTCGTGAACTTATGGAGGAAACCGAACTTCACGGAGTTGTCATCGGTTTGGCAGCAGTGCGTACGGCTCTTAAGAGAGAACAACCAGCGGTTTTCCTTTGTTATGATGTTTCTACAAACAGTAAATCCCTGCTTCAACAATCAGATGAAATTTCTGCAGCAGGCTGGTTCAAGCTCAATGAACTTGGGCGACTCAATTGGGTTTCAGAAACCATGCATCAACTTGCCATAGATGGCCTTAGGCAACGGAAAACTATGGGGCCATCTCAGGGAATTACCCACCGAGAAGCACCCTATGCAGTGTACAGGTCAAGCATAAATTTCTCATCTCAAAAGGGGGCCTTGCAATAATTCCTCCAAGCAGACTTAAGATTCATGGTGCCGTTAACCCAACTGGCAATTTTGTCGTTTACTGGATGACTTCTGCACGCCGCGCGCACTGGAATCATGCTTTGGAGCATGCTGTGGAACTTGCAAATCAACACCAGCAACCTCTAGTGGTCATAGAATGTCTCGCTCTTAACCACCGTTGGGCAAACGACCGAATCTCCACTTTTGTGCTTCAAGGTATGGTCGATAATAGAGCAGCCTTTGCTCAAACTGGAGTCACATACATCCCCTATGTAGAAACCCGTCCAAAAGAGGCCTCAGGACTGATTGAGGGATGGCTCAAAAAAGCAACTGTTTGTGTTATTGACGATTTTCCAACCTACTATCCAAGATACGTTCTAGAAACAGCCCTTCAATTCAAAACCTGCGAAATTCATGTTGTTGATTCCAATGGTTTCATGGCCATGAGGGCACAAGGGAGAGATTTTACAACAGCCT
>DASCRS010000061.1:0-3119 GCA_034402455.1 Candidatus Poseidonia sp.
GACAAAAACTCAATGGGATGTGAGGACCATTTTTCTGGATGACTTTCCCAATCTTCGAGGCTGATGCCTTGAGGAAGAACACCCGCAGTAAAACCTGTCAATTTGAGTTGATGGGCATCTTCTTTCCCAGCGCGGTACATTAGCCAACAAATCAGCGCTGGTAAACCAAGGACAATCCAAATTGGCCATAACGTAACTTCGTTTGAAACTCGACCGCTCTCCTGTGCCCAAGGCGTTGACATAAATTGAGCCCAGTGTCCCAATCCAAGGACTATCGCCCCAACTGCAAAGGAAATCATTCCTCGGGTAATAGCCTCCCATCCTCGTGTTCTAGACATTGTGACGACCATCAGAACACATGCTACAACAAGGCCAAATAATGCTATGGAAAAGGACGATTCCGAATGCTCGGCGTAAGCAGGCCTGTAAAGCCAATACCACTGCAACATCAACGCAACAAACATGAACCCGATGAGAAGTGTGAATTGGCGTTCTTCAGCATCATCACCAGCAACACCATCCCACGCTCTACCCAAGAAATGGCTAGCCAAAGCAACGGTGATTAGCCATCCTGCTAAATGAATATGAATGAGCGGAGAAATAAAGAGGACATCTTGAGAAGATGAGAAAAAGTCTGCATCTTCGAGGACACGCATGACTGGTGCAAGACAAACCCAAGCGATAAGGGCCAATGTCATTTTGTCATCACATGGAAGGTTCCATTTGCGGAATAATGCTTGTAGTAATACGACACTGGAAAGCATGCTCAAAGTGTAGATTGCTGTGTTTTGAGGCGAATAACCAGCATCGCCAGCAACACCAGCATCCTTGACCACAGGGTCCCAGATAATTGGCTTCAGAGTTTCAGTCCAGACGGTATCGTAAGCAAGTATAAGTCCAGCCATAGCAATAAGGCCGACACCAATAGCGCCCCAAATGACGGCCTTTTCTCCAGGAGAATACTGATCGTCAGGGAGCGGAGGGTTTGAAACCTCTACTTCTTCCTGAACATCTTCTTCCTGAACATCTTCTCCTTCCATTGGCCATCCTCTGTAATCATGGGAATTGACGCCCCCATATCTTTCTAACTCAATGAAGAGTTAGTTTAGGTTCATTCTTCTTCTTGAGAAAGACGGGCGATGAGGTCTGCCTTCTTTCCGCTAACTGGGAGACCAGCGGCCTTCAAGCGCTCTTTGAGCTCAGCGACTGAGAGTTTGGAAAGGTCTTCGTCGTGGTCATGGTCATGGTCGTGGTCATGGTCGTGGTCATCATCCTCAGCACCGAAACCACGAGGCTCGTGAACTTCAATGAACGAGACCTTGCCGCATTCAACTGCATCACGGATAGTGGTTACCAAACGGAATTTGAGCATGGCTGCGTTGGTATCAAACAACATGGTTTGAGGAATCACGATGTTCAAATCATCTCCGTCAAAGGAGACTTGGAAATCACTGTGTCCAGTGTTTGCTTCAAGAAGTGCGATTACTTGGTCCTCTTTACCTTCAACAACCTTGACGATTTTGAAAGTGTACTTGAGAGTCTTACCAGCCATCGGATGGTTGTAGTCAATTCGGGCACGTCCTGCAGCGAGATAGGAAAGGTATCCCTGTCGGTTGTTAATGTTCACTGGAGCGCCGATGTAAAGCGAATTTGGGTCTTGAACTGCACGGATGAGTTTGTCAATGCTGATGGTCTCAATTTGTGTGCCGTCCTTTTCTCCATATGCTTCAGCAGGAGCGATTACAACTTCAATTTCCTTTTTTGCCTTAGCGTCAGCCAATGCTGCTTCAAAGCCAGGAATCAGTTGTCCGCCACCAACCACGCAGACCATTGGTTGGTAGGTTCTGCTTTCTTGATGTGCTTCATGCTCTTTTGCGACTTCTTCTCTAGTAGTTTCAATGAGATCTCCGGTTTCATTGTTGTACAATTCATAATCAACGTGGACAATTGTTCCTTCTTCCATGGTAATGCCTCCAAAGGGGATGATTCGGCGACCGACCCCCCCTTCATAATTCCATTGGAAGAAATCATTCTTCTTCAGAAGGGTTTAATTTGGATTCTTCAACGCTCAGTGACTCGTTTTTCGCCTGTGAAAGAGCCACCAATGTCATGCCACCTATCATCAGTACCCAGCCAGCCCAGACTGCATGAGAATGCGGTAAAACATAGATAGTAACCCGTACCAATTCAATCGATTCTAGACCATCTTGCTGAACCGCTTCCATCAATGCGCTGGATTGGCTTCCATCAAAAATAAAGACAATATCTCCAGTCAACCGCGTCAGAGTATCAACCTCTGAACGAGGCATTTCTTGGCTATCAAAACGAAGCATGCCTGGGCGTACTTTTCCGATTTCGGTTGGCACGCCGTCCGAATCTAAATCATATACGAGGATATTCACTCCAACAAATCCATCCCCAACTTCAAAAGATTCATCGCCAATAATGAGGTCTGTAAATTCATAGCCGATTCCATCGTACACAATTATTTCATTCTTAACCAATGAAAGACGATGGCTTGCATCGCCTCTGTCCACCAATGTTGTTGTTGATAGATGCCCAAGAAGTAAGAGCAGAAGCCCAAAATGAACGATGTGTGCACCAAGGGGTATGCGCTTCCATGTGCCCTTTGCATTGGCGCTGACGACTTGACGGGCAACTTCTCTAGCGATGGGTGCCAGTGCTAATACCAAAAATGGAAGACTGAGCCAAACGATATGCCCACGCTGAAGTTGTGCAGATATTGGAGTACTGGAATCCGCTCCGAGCGAATCTGGTAAAAATACCACGCCAATCAAAGCAACTACAGCAGACCCTGCAAGCAAGTAGATGTTTTGTTTTGAATCATCCTTACGACGAGAATACAAGAATAAAGAAATACCGATTGCAGCAAGGAATGGAGCCCCATAGAGTTCATGGGCATCAAAGTTAACTGAATCAATGCTGGAGAGCAATAATACCCAGGTCAATACCAAATAAAGGCCCACGACTAGAACACTCCCCCACAAAGCGACCTTCAACTGGCCCTTACGCTCTTTGAACGATGGTGCGTCCAATTCTTGATTCGGGGCGATAAGCCAGGGCAGGACGAAAATGAGCAACATGAAGCCTGCAATAGG
>DASCRS010000062.1:0-3269 GCA_034402455.1 Candidatus Poseidonia sp.
GCATGGTTTTCGTTGAGGTCCAGGCAAATCTGGAATGATTGACGTGCGCCACGAGCATCTTGTTGGGCCTCAAGTAAAACACCACGGTTAAACCATGCCATGTCGCAAGATGGGTCAAGTGCAATCGCTTTGTTAAAAGCCGTAAGAGCGCCTTTAATATCATCCTTACGCGACCTGTCTTCGCCAACGGTAAGGAGAATTTGAACCATTTCTTCGGTGTCCTCTACATCATCAATCTCCGGTATGATGGCACTGGATTCTTTCACTGGTTCTTCTTCTTGAACATCTTGTGGCGAATCATCATTTTCTACTGCCATAATTGCGTCTTCAACGGAAGACAGAACAGCATCTTCAAGGCCCTCATCATCTGAAGTCCCGTTGCTTTTCTCCACTGTGTCTTCGTCAGCCACGGTTTCACCGATTTACAACGAACACGATATCCCGCATAAGGCTTGCTTCTTGATGAGCAGGGATTATATCCTTACATTCAAAGACTGAGGCGTACTGCGAAGGTCATGTCATACAATGGAGTCAAAGTATTGGGGCTGGCTGGTGAATACCGAAGTACCTCTAAATCAGGCATGCTTGTCAATGAAGCGCTTAGAATAGCTCAATCTAAAGGAGCCGAAGTTGTTTTTTGGGATCTCAACGAGAAACCTCTACCCTTTGTCGGCGAAGATGGATGTTGGAGCCACCCAACTGTTCAAGAATTTCAAGCACTCCTTTTGGAGTGTGATGCGTTTCTCGTTGCTTCACCAGAATACCATGGAACTATGTCTGGAGTAATGAAAAACACATTCGATTGGATGTACGATAAGCACGTCGGTGGCAAAGTTTTCGGATTGATGTCTACTCTTGGAGGCGTTACCAACGCCAACACCCTGAATCATATGAGAATCTCATTGCGTTGGCTGCACGGTTGGCCAGTTCCTGAACAATTGGCGATTGGACATGTCAAAGAAGCATTTGATGAAGATGGAAAATTAAACGATGATGAGTTGCAAAGTAGATTAGAGAGTCTCGTTGAATCAGTGCTTTTAACGACCAATAAATTTCAATCTTGAGACGATAGGCATGGATGGTGAACGACCGGCGTTTACGGATTCATGGGGTGGCGTTTACCGCCTCATTGAACCTGGTAAATTCACTATGGGTGACTTAGCTGGAGTTGGTTCTCGTCTGGAATCTCCTGCACACGATGTGTTGGTCACAGAACCCTTTTTTCTTGGTGAGAGAGTCACAACACAAGCCCAATGGATGGACCTTATGGGCTCAAACCCTTCAATATTCCAAGAAGGTTGGAGTGCTGGATTACGTCCTGTTGAATCTATTTCATTCCACGACGCCATGGAATTCGTCAATATGTTAAACCAACGAGATGGTGAAACAGAGCGTCTGGGAATGATTGGCCTTTGGCGACTGCCAAGCGAAGCTGAATGGGAATATGCAGCACGTTGTGGTACAGGCGGAAGGTGGTGGTTTGGTGACCGAGATGTTGAACTCAATGATTACGGCTGGCATGCAGGTAATGCAGGCAGTTCAACCAAAGAGGTTGGTCTGAAAAAACCAAATCCCTGGGGTATCTTTGACATGAATGGTTTGGTGGCCGAATGGTGCGCAGACCACTGGTCGGAGGATTACAAAATTCCACGAACCCAACGTCCTTTTGTCTTACCTTCATGTCAAAGGCGTGTAACTAGGGGTGGTTCTTGGTTTACAGAAAGTGATTCTACTCGTTCATCCGCTCGTTCATCTTCACACGAAACGAAAATCAGCGATGGAATCGGAATACGGCTGGTGTGGGAACCTCAATCAACATCTTAAGCCTCCATGGTGGCATAAGGAATATGCTCATCTACCACTTTAATCGTTGTAGTAAATCTAGAAATGCTTTGAATTTCCTCATCGAGCAATCAATTGAAACAACCGTCATTGATTACCAAAAACACCCTCCTTCAAAAGAGGAAATCAGGGATTTCATCAGTCGTTCTTCACATTCACCGATTGAATTTGTAAGGATGGGAAAAGATGTTCCAATCAACAAAGACGCATCAGAGGATGCCATTATTGAATATCTTTCGAATCATCCCAAAGACATGCAACGGCCTATTGTTGATGATGGTTCCAATGTGATAATCGCACGTCCATTGGAGTTGCTTGAATCAATACCACAATTCTCAGGATTGTTCTCCAAAGATTAGTTCAGTGTCGTAAATAGAATCATCTTCCAAGAGTGATAACTCTTGGTGTTCTGGTACTTTACCTGGCCCAACACTCCACCTGCCATTGAGAGGCTCATCGAGGATTAGAAGTAGGTTATGTTGTTGAAATAACGATAAAGCAACTGCGGTTCGGGCAATAACAGGAGCGATCTCCTCCTTGAACAATCGGTTCATTTCTATGCAAATCTCCTCAAATGTTCGAGTTCCATCGCATAACTCCCACAATGTACTGTTCATTCGGTCTAGGGGTCGGCGAAGTTCCTTTGGTGCTCGTAATATTTTTGCGATCCATTTTTCATATCGTTTGAAATTTTTTGCAATTCTAAGGGTGATTAAACGTCCACTCACACCCACAAATCCCGAATCGCGCTCAATTTCGCCATGTCGTGCCCACCACACTGGAATTCGGCAGGGATATTGTTGTGCCAATGTGTGTTCTGATAGCCCAGCAATATCCCCCATTAATCTCACCTCAAAAATCGCTCCATGTCCATGCTAGTAGTGTGAGCATCGACGCAGTACCAAGTAGGGCTGCAATACGTGTTCCTTGGATGCGTTCGGTAAAATTTCGAAGGTACCACGTAGTGACACCAAATAGAGCCACCAAAAACCACAAACCGTACCAAGCGGGAGGGTAGTCCGTCATCGTTCATCGGTACCTAGAGGGTTCCATCAAGGTATTGTTGCCCATAGTATGACCATTGTTCCTCGGTCCAACCAGCAGGTAGTCCTGTTTCTGGAATTGGAGGGCCACTTGTTTGGGTTGACGACGGGGCTTCAGGAGATTCCGTTTTTGGTTGTTCATCTGGGTTTTGCTGATGAGTTACTGAACTGCTCGCCGGAGGGCCACTTGTTGGAGGTCCGCTTATGGCCTGCACCTTTTCCTCTAGTTCCAGTGACATTTCATAATCTTTAGGCGTTCTTCGCATAAATAGCAATAGTACAACAAGAAATATAATTCCACCTAAACTTCCTGCTATAATTTCTGTCCTAGAGAAGGTTTCTTCACTCTCTGGAGCGTCAAAGGATATTTTGATGCTTTTTGTC
>DASCRS010000063.1:0-7445 GCA_034402455.1 Candidatus Poseidonia sp.
CAGGACATCTTGGTTTCTGATTTAGTCGCTGATGTGCGGGCTTCAACACCCTCCAACGCCGTTGAACTCCTCGTTCCCGACCGGCACAGTGTCATGATGATGATGGACGATGTTGACATGCGATTAATTGAAGCAGTAAGGCGCCGATTAGGTGAATTACGCCAACAATTGATGCTGCTTATATCACAACTCAAACACGCCCCAGGAAAAGGTGTATTCCGTGCAAAGGAACAGCTAGCAGTGCTTGGTAACAGAATGAAGCGGGGAGCAGAACATTCCATTTCAATTCAAAAGCAACGTCTTACTCGACTTGAAGCAACTCTCAGCGCATCTCACCCCCACCGAGTTTTGGAACGTGGGTACACCATGGTTCAGAATGACGACGGTGATGTGCTCACAACCTTGGCGAGCCTTCAACAAGGGCAAACCGTCAACCTTCAGTTCGCCGACGGCCGGGCTGCTGCAGATATTCACACCATTGAACCCAAGGAGGAAGAAAAATGACCGAAGAAAAAATGACCTACGATGAAGCAGTACAACGTCTGGAATCCATAGTTGCCCAACTGGAACGCGGTGGAAAAAATCTTGATGAAACGCTCGCTATGTTTGAAGAAGGAACCCAATTACTGCGACAATGCCAAACTGAACTTAGCGAGGCGGAAGGGCGTTTGGCTGAACTGAGTTTGGATGATGCCGAATCCATGGTTAAAGACGAAGAATGAGGGAATATTGTGAGCAAAAGAAAGCATGCTGCACTTCAACGCCGGGTTGCCCGCGTTCTGTCAACATGGAAGGACCCCCACAATAATCGGCCTTATCCCGAACTTGATATCGTACAACATATCAACATAGCAGAAGATGGTGAAATCAACCTCACAATCAAACCAGCCCGACCGCACTGTCCATGTTGTCTGCTTGACCTTGATGCTCTGCGTAAACGTCTTTGCGAAGTCAAGGGTGTAAGTTTTGTTCACGCTGAAGTCATTGGAGTTCCTGGAGCGCCGCGGTGGACTAGAAGTATCAATCGCTAATATTGGCGCGCTTGTGGACATTGTTGAGAACGATGAACGCAGGTACTGACCAACCGAGCACAGAACCAAACCAAGCGATCAGCGTACCAGCGATAATGCCGTACGTGGGTAGGGACCACATTGCAATGTTGGCGTAAATGGCAACACTTGCCCCACCCAACATCATCGGCCCTGCTGCACCTTGAGGGACTGCTTGACCTTGAGCCAGCCACAGTGCAACCATGCTGGTTAGAAAAATAGCGGGAAATACACTCGCTAAGCCAGCGAGCAGCGGCTGCCCTTGGCCAGAGAACCATACGGCGATTCCAATAGCCAAAGCCGCCATTATCCCTCGCGCCACCAATACGTTTGTGCTCACCGATTTGCTTCCTTTTGGAGCTGCTTTGGGATTCCAATTGAAGAAGACTGCAACGATAAACAACAGAGCAAAACCAACCCGTGCCAAGGTAGTTTCATCCATGGAGGCAAGAAGGGTATCAACCGACCACAGCATCGCTGCACCCAACAAAGCCCAAAGAGCCAATGAACTTAGGGTGATGGCTAAGAGAGGTGTACGTGTGTTAGCAAATAATCTGGGGAGAAGAATCCAGGCTCCCAAAAATAAGGCGTTTAGCAACATTCCTAAAGGGACGACTGACATGCTGGTCACTAAGGCCTCTTCACCTCCTGCCATGTACATTCCAATCGCCGCAGGTACAATTGTAGAAGGAGCGGTTCCAAGCAAACCTCCAATCAAACCACCCCATTTCTCAATAGCAACCGTAACCGCTGTTGCAACTAAACCTGCAAAAATGGCCGAGAGAAGGATGGAGGATGCCAACATGGATTCATTCCCCTTTCTCAAGGCTTGATATCAAACGCTCAATGGTCCCGCCTGGCCATTGGTCGATGGGTTCTCCATACTGAAAGAGCACATTGAAGGGAATGAAATTGATATGTTCGGTCCATTCATGGTCTTTACAAAAACGCTGACCAGCCGTTGAATCAAGGTCCAAATGAACGATTTCTGGGCTAGCATGAGCGTTACCTTCAGGCGCCCACTGACTCAAAACTTCGCGCCACGCCATACAATCATCACAGGAAGGTCTTCCAATCACTACCAAGAGCAATGGATGTTCTACAAGATTGTTGTAACTTTCTTCCGTGAATGCTTTTTGTTCCATAACAACACCCGTTTGCCAAGCGCATTCTTTACATCAAGCGAAAGGGTCAATGTGAACAATATCCTGAAGGTCAATCACTTTTGCTTCACGCTCTTGGGCTTGCATTGCAGCCCTTGTCAACATAGAGCGCATCCAGCCCAAAGACATCATGCCTCTCATTTTGTTGATTGATTCAATGAAATGAACTGGATTGCTGCCAAGTTGTGCATGCTTGCGTATGTCTGCTTCTAGTTCCTCAAGCACCATCGTATAGGTGTCTAGAAGTTCCTCAAGAGCATCTTTGGTCACGGTCATTTTCGCAATACTACGTGCCATTGAAAGCAATGATGATGCCGTGACAATGCCTCCGCTTTGACTGGCAACAAAGTCCATTGTTGCGGTTTCTTCCTCACTATCAAGTATTGCTTCAGCATCCTCGTCATCAAGTCCCAAGCCAGCAACTGCTTTGTCTAAATGCCGTGGCTTAATGGTCGCCACCCGGTCCTTCGTTGCTGCATCTTCAGCATGACGCAAAAGCTTGGCAAGATGATTCTCAATATGTTCAATGCCTCCTTGAACGGCAGCGGAACCGACGGATTCAATGTTGTTGATTCGGTCGATCATCAATTCACGGGTGCGATTGTAATTCAGCCTGCTACGTTGTGGGTCATCGAGTGTCTTTCGTTCAGGGTCTTGATTCAGCGTTTCCTCTTCCATTTGAGGCACTACGCGGTCCAATTCTTCGCATAGCAATTCCACAAGACGTTGTTTAACGGCCCCCGACAAACGCATCTCAGTATAATGTGATGCGACTGCAGCGATGTGACTTGGCGAATACGGCTTGGCTACCATATACCAAGTGGGACTCCAGCGAACCTTGAATGATGTGGTCGCCAAAGATGGCTCATTCTGTCAAGCCATCGTTTCGCCCCATAACTTGGCTAAACTCCCAAGCATGGAGGCACTCATGTCCACCAAGGAACCCGCCGGCTTCTCGGGAAGGGCCGATAAATTCGGCTCCACACATTTGACAAAATACATTGACAATCAGTTCATTGAAGTATGTCCCGTTAGGTGTTTCCCGCTTGACAATTCTCTTGCCGACATCTTCGTGCGTCCAACCTTCCGTTTTTTCGCACACATCTTCTTCTGTTTGTTCTTGTGTCATTATTCCCACTCCATCAACCACGGCAGACCGCCACCAGCAGTAATCGGGCACATACCTTCTTCATCACGAATCCAGGTATCTTCTGAACCAATGCTACCTTCCGCATAGACAACCTTTGGCTCAATGGCCATTGTTCCTCCAATTGGTAAGGGCTGGTCAAATCCTGCTGCAACAACTGGGGATTCGTCCAGTTGTAATCCGATTGAATGCCCAAGGAAGCGACTTTGGTCGGGTGTCGTCCCCATCAAATGGTCGGCGTAACCAAGTTCAACGGCCAAAGAAAGTCCTTCTTCCCATGCTTCGCTACACAAGCGGCCTTGGTCGAGAACGTCCACGACGGTTTCTTTGACAGTAACCATATCGTCTAAACGCTGAGTCCATTCGTTTGAAAGTGAGCCTGCCACAAACATTCGTGTTGCATCGACCATGTAGCCACGATGTGCATGAACAAGGTCAACCAATACTGGCTCATTCTTCTTCACTTTGGAAAATCCTGAGCCCATGCCTGAAAGTGGATGGGGTCCTGTTCCCCCGACTGCTGAATCAAAGAATGAAGGGATTCCGCCGGCGCGCCCTGCTACGATAACGCCACGGTCGCATTGAAGTGGGTAACGGCGCATCTGGACGTTTCCTCCAAAGCCTTCGCTACGACTCACAGCTTCGGCTGCAGCCACCATATCAAGTTCGCTTACTCCTTCGCCACCAACCGTTTGTACGGCTTCAAACATTCGAAATTGGACGGCCGCTGCGGTTTCCATTTGTTCTATTTCCCAAGTGGATTTGATTTCCCGCTGGGCGTGAACGATTGAGGTGATATCAGGTGCATCGCCCAATGACGAGAGTGCTTTTGCAAAACGAGCGGTGAAGGTTCCTGGTGCTTCGCCGTATTGAAGGCCCGGTGCACTGCTAACCCCGCGCTCACGAAGTGTTTCAGCGAGCAGAGAAAGGCGTGGAAAGGCGAGGACTTCATGGGGTGCATCGCTACCGCCAGCCTCGAATTGTGCTCGTTTCAACGAACGTCGGACAAAACTTACTGGGCCGTTCCCACCTGCCTCTGTACTTCCTCCTGAATCAGATGCAGGAACGAAGAGTGAGCCATCTTGGCGCCCACCGGTATAATAGTACAAATCAACGGGATGTTGGATGATTGCTCCAGCAATTCCTGCATCACGAAGTAAGTCTGCTAGACGGGCCTGACGATGTGAAAGTTCGGAGACTGGGACGCGCCAATCCTCCCCTTCGGGCCCCACCAAATCGTCGGTAGTCCAAGTCGTCACACCCTGATGTGGATGGCGACCGTTCAAAACCCAATCGGAGAGAAATCGCCAAAGGTTTCCAGTAAAGGTTGAAACCTCAATGAGTGATTTCGTCCAACACAAATGGTTCTATCTTTTCCAGCCGTTGTGCTGCGTTTGAGCAATATTCTTCAGAAAGGTCAACCCCAATATAATGCCGTCCATGCTGTTTCGCCGCAACACAGGTTGACCCTGACCCATTGAACGGGTCAAGAACAACATCACCAACAAAACTGTACAATTCAATGCAGCGTTTGGGCAATTCAACTGGGAAGGGTGCGGGATGATTAACACGTGAAGCACGTTCAGTTGCAAACGACCAGATAGATTTGGTATGCTTGATGAAATCATCACGAGGTACTGTATCAATGCGTCCTTCCGCTCGCTCGTTCTTGGTTCGTGGAAGTTTGTAATTTCCCTTTGAAAATATTAGAAGATATTCGTGAACATCACGAAGGCAGGGGTTTGATGCCGATTGAAAGGAACCCCAAGCACACGATGAGCCTGCGCTTGCGGATTTATCCCATATGACTTCACCGCGCATAAGAAAACCAATTTCATGCATCAAGATATTGATATGTGACGAAAGGGGAATATACGGCTTGCGGCCCAAATTAGCGACGTTAATGACCATTCGACCACCCGGCGTGAGAACCCGATAACATTCGGCAAAGACATCATGGAGAAGGCCGAGATATTCTCGTAGAGAAAGGTCCTCGTCGTATTCCTTTGAAGCATTGTATGGGGGAGATGTAACCACTAGATGAACGCAGTTATCGGGAAGTGGGAGGGCTCTTGAATCACCGCAAATGAGGGAATCAAGGTGCTCTTTAGGGCAAACCTGCGGCTCACCGACTTCACGAGAAGAAACCAAGCCCTCGTTTAATCGACTATTGTAATACAACGAAGCATCGTGGCCTTCGCGCTTAGAAACACCAAATGACGAAGTCGCGGTTCCAGCGCGACGACGAGCACCGTCCAATGACGATGTTTCTTCGGCGGATTTTTCGGCCATATCGGGCAGTGTAATTGGTGGCTATATCACCTTTCGCGCAGTTGAGTGGTTCAAGACGCGCGTCTTACAGCATTCTGAAGACACCCGATGGAATGATTTCTCTTTGATTACCCTGAAACTACTCAACCATTTTGTTTAAATCAAAAGCCTCATTGGCAATAATATGTCTATCATAGCAGCATATAACGAAGCCTGGGATAACGGAGATGTCGACGCACTTGCAGCCATTATCCACGATGAATGTGTCTTCAATCCACATGTTGGCGGCATAACCATGGGTAAAGCAGATATTTTGGGCTTCGCAGGTGGTAACAATACACCAACTTCAGAACACAACCGAATTCTCTTTGAAAATGACGAAGTGGGCGTTGCGCATTCTATCGTTCACTTTTCTAACGACTCTGACTCTGAGGCAGTCTTGTCTTTCATGCGTTTCAAAGACGGTCAAATTATCTCCATGGAAACTGGCGCCACACCACTTTCTGATGATTACAAACTAATTGGCTCGGACCAATAAGTCCTCCATCCTCATTCAGTAATTCCGCTCAGTCACCTTGGCTGGTGGTCTCGTCGCTTTTGGGGCATTTGTCCGCGAAGTGGCCATGTTGTTTGGAAAGGTTGCGCCAAGGTTTTTATTATGCCTCAAAAGGCGATTTTATGAGCAGTAGTGAGAAGGGGCTTCAAGCACTCAGCCTCATCGCTATTGTAATTCTCTCAATTGTTACTATTGATCTTCTAAGCGAGCCAGAAAAGAAAGCAGACGTCGTCTATGTTATGATTGATAACCGTATAATCATGGACGAGAATTTCACGGTTGAAGAACTGGACCGTACTGAAGTTGCCCGTGTTGCTTCGTTCAATATCAAGGTCTTTGGCGATACAAAAATGAGTAACCAAACAGTTGTCGCTGAATTAGTAGAACTCTTTCAAGACTACGATTTGGTAGCAGTACAAGAAATCAAAGACATCGATGAAGAAGTACCCTATTTATTCCTTGATGAATTGAATCATGTAGAGGGACAGGAAAACTTGACCAACCAATCTCTTGAATGGGGCATGGTTCTATCTCAGCGTAGTGGTTTACAAGATGATGATAAAAACTCACAGGAACAATATGCATTTTACTACAAGCCGACGGTCTTTACTTCCTTGGACAATGGCACGTTATACGATGACAGTACGAATGATTCATTCCAGCGTGAACCCTTCCTTGCAACCTTTATGCTGTTGGACACCAATGGAAACGAAACTGGTACAGACATTGTATTTGTTAACATCCATACCAAACCAACTCTTGCTGTAGAAGAAATGGGCGCTCTTGGTGATGTGCTTTCGTGGGCAGAGGTCAATTATTCTGCGGATGATGATTATGTCATACTCGGGGATTTTAACGGTGACTGCTCGTATGCTTCCTACAATGAGTTAGTCGACCTTTCCATCGCTTCAGAAAATTACACTTGGCTGATTCCTGATGATGCAGATACGACGGTAGGTAACTCAAGATGTGCCTATGACCGAATTGTCACTTCCAGCCAATTGGATGGGCGTTTGACCGGTAAATGGGGAATTGATGAAACCGTTAGCAGTGGGGCTGTTTCTGACCACAAACCGATATGGTTCGATATCAAGAGAATTTAGTGCTCTAATTATCCCATCCAATACCCATCCAACAGACATCTCATGGATGGGTACCCTTCCAACATACATTTCATACAAGGGTGTTGGATGGGTTCCGACGTTTTCAGATTTTTATAGTTTGATTGAATACCCTTCTTATGCCCACCAAGGTGACTC
>DASCRS010000064.1:0-4321 GCA_034402455.1 Candidatus Poseidonia sp.
AGGTCATGTCTTTGGCCTAAATGAAGCACGGGTGTCGGAGCGGTTACGTCGGGGATTGCAAATCCTCTTACCTGGGTTCAAATCCCAGCCTGTGCTCCAAAATTAAACAAAGCATCTTTTTATCATGCGAGAGTTGAAAACCAAACAGGAGCCACGAAACAACACAGGTCGGATGACGGAGGAGATACCATGCCTGAACTAAATCCGAATTTGGACCTTGTGGGCACGGGGTTTGCTGCATTTCTTGCACCCCCTGGCCCGGAAGTTATTCGCTTTACCGTAGGCCAACCGGATTTTGACACGCCGCTACCAATTGTTGATGCTGCAAAAGCGTCCTTGGACCGAGGAGAGACAGCGTACACTCGGCCGCAAGGAAGTGAAACATTGTGTCAAGCTGTTTCTGACCACCTCATGCAATTCCAAATTGATGTAAAACCCGATGATGTAGTCGTTGCTCCTGGGTGCAAGCAAGCGCTTCTCTACGGAATGATGGCAGCTATTGGCGCAGGAGATGAGGTTCTTCTCCTTTCACCTGCATGGCCGTCTTACGATGGTATGGTGCGCCTCGCTGGAGGAATCCCTGTCCATGTGCCCGTAAAACGAGAAAACTATCATCCCGACCTTGCTGCTCTTGAAGCGCATATTACTCCGAAGACAAAGGTCATCATCATCAATTCTCCAAACAACCCAACTGGGGCTGTTTACACCCGTGAAGAAACAAAGGCAATTGTGGAAATGGCGGTAAAGCATGACCTATGGATTCTTGATGACATGATATATTCAACCTTAGTTTGGACTGATGAAGGATACACCTCGCCTTGTGAATTTGAAGGGGGCGCTGAGCGAACCATAACCATTGGTGGATGGTCGAAGGGGTGGGCTATGACAGGCTGGCGATTGGGTTGGATTGCCGCTTCAACAAGAGTGATGGAGGGTGTCAAGAAAATCAATGTCAGTGCCGCAACACATGTCCCCACATTCCTCATGCCTGCTGCGGAAACGGCGCTAAGACTTACCGAAGAAGTTGAGATGATGGCCGACTCATTTCGCATTCGCCGAACTGTCGCTCATGAAGCGTTCTCGAGTCTTCCTGGCGTCAATGTGCCCGAGCCCGAAGGGGCGTTTTACATCCTTTGTGATATAACTGGAACTGGAATGACGGATATGGAATTTGCAACTCGGGCTTTGAAAGAGGCTAAAGTGCAAGTCATTCCCGGCTCACTAATGAAGGGCGGTGAAGGGCTCATTCGCATTAGTTATGCTACTTCTCTTGACAATATTCACGAAGGGATTCGCCGGTTAAAAGAATGGCTTCTTCAGCGAACATGAAGTCGTTCATCAGCCAAAAATCACCATTGATCAAGGGGATTTCAAATCGTCCAAGATGGTTGATCCATACTATTTATCAAGATTCAACTATTTTGTAAATTTCTCCACCATTGCCAAAGGTTGCGTAATACAGTGTGCCATCTGGGTGAAATGACAATGGAAGGGGGGTTCCTGCGTCCCAAGCAAACCGTGTAATTTCTGAAGTATACGTATCGTTATTTGCAGGCCATACATCGATGCGAACTATTTCGTGTCCTTGAGGAAGTAAGGTATTCCAAGAACCATAAACGGTTGCGTAAAGTGTGAATCCCTCTGATGGTTCAAGGCCAGGAAGTGGTGAATGTACGGGGCGAATATCAACGCCGTTCATCGAAGTATGGGGAGTCCATGTGCCAACTGGGGCCTCGGTCCCAACTGGAACGGGGGTTTCGGGAGCATCATCGGGCCAACCATAAGCCGCTCCTTCAATCAGAAAATTCAATTCTTCTGGAGGGTGGTCGCCTTCCCAATCTCGCCCGTTGTCAGTAAAAAAATATCCATGCCCATCTACCCACACGCCATCAAAAGAATTTCTTACACCGCTTGCAATAATTCCATGCTCCCCCGTCGTTGAATTTACCCACATTAGGGCTGCATTGCGTTCATCACTTTCCTCGCATATATTACATGTTGAACCGCTGTGCCAAACCAAAGTCCCGTTTTCCAATAGATTTACTGCATTGGTTTGATGATTGCCGAAGGCAATGCCAGAAACCAAAAGTTGTGGCTCAACGAATGTTCCAGTAGGACCAACAGTATATTTCGTCAGTGAGCCTGCCTGAGACACATATGCTAAACCTTGGTCAAGAGCGAGGCCGTGAGGCCTGTCAAGGCCGCTAAGAAGCGTTCTTCGTTCATTTGAAGTAATGTTGAACTCGATTATTTGGCCGCCATCTCGGTCACAAACAAGAAGGTTTTCTGTGTCGGCCCACACCAAGCAAGTCGGCCCCCCAAGTCCACTGCCAACAGATTCTACGCGATATCCATCAATAATTTTTGGCTCGTCTCCAGAAACATACGGGTAGACTTGGCGTACGACCAAGAGAGTGACGATGAGTATCGTCATTGGCATGATGTGCTTACGCATTACAATCCTACGCACCCGAAGTTTTGTTTTGAACGATTCGTATTTTGACACCTTCATAGGTCGCCACCAGAGTAAAGTCGCAGGAAACATCGCAAATATTTACGCCGTTCTCGAGAAGAGTGATCTCTTCCGTACCATTCCAAAACATCTGGTCGTCTTCGGTGGTCGAAATCAAACACGGAGATTGTGAGACCAGCATTGGGTCTTTCAATGCTGGAAAGGATTCAGGTGTTGTTGAGGAAATGAGCATCGTTGGATAGCGACTTTCGTCGTCGTCGTTGTAATAGGTGAGAAATTGAACCTTGTACCGTTGGCCTTGTTGCTCAAAAATGTACACCCCATCATTAGGCATGACGCGATGGACTGCAAGGTCGTATGTGTACCACTCAAGGCGGTCGTCCGTGGCGTTTGAAAAACGATTCTCATCAATTTCAAAGTCGTTTTCAATCGATTCTCCCTCAATGAATTGCCAACGAATACCCTCACTCATGAACACATCAGTTTTGGAAAACCGGAGCGTGTATTCACTCTCATTCGTAGATTTTTGATTCGGCACATCAAGGAAGGTGTATTCATCCTCTTGGCTCGCATCAACTTGCGTCTGGAATGTCAAGCCGTCCGCCCCCAGCACAGGAAGCACTGGTGAGTGGCCGTCAGATTCAGTGGATTGGCTACCAAACGTACAGCTGTACTCTTCTCCTGCAACACTCATGCTGAGTTGGAGCGAGGACCATGCAAGAGGTTCTGCGCCCTTCTCAAAGTTAAGAGTTGCCAGGGCGTCATCCGAATTATTGGTCTGCTGGCCGGTGATTTTGGTCACACGAATGCGATTTTCTGTACCTAGGTCATCCTCATATGAAACCACCATCATCGACCATGCAGCAAAAATGACTGCAAGAGTCACTACAAATCCTAACAGGTGGCGTTTCCATGACATAATTATCAACTTTATTCGCCCTTAGAACTAGGGGGTGTTTTTCGTCAAACGAATGGAGAGCGGTATTCGTGAACATCCTCTGCAATGCGCAAAAGTTGGTTATATTTCGCAACTCGGTCAGAGCGCGCTGGTGCACCGGTTTTAATTTGCCCTGCACGAGTTCCAACTGCGAAATCTGCAATAGTCACGTCTTCTGATTCACCGCTGCGATGGGATACCACGTTGTTGAATCCGTGTGTTGTTGCCAAATCCATGGCTTCTAGCGTTTCAGTCACTGTGCCAACTTGATTTAATTTCACAAGCATTGCATTAGCCGCGCCAAGTTCAATGCCTTGAGAAAGGCGTTGAGATTGGGTGACAAATAAATCGTCACCAACCGATTGAACTCGATGTCCATTCGCCTTTGTAAAGGCAGCCCATCCTTTCCAGTCATCTTCTCCAAAGCCATCTTCGATTGAAAGAATGGGGTATTCATCTAACCACCCCGCGTACATATCCGAAAGTTCCTCACTCGAGAGGACTTTTCCTTCCATATGATAACCATCCTCGTGAAGGAATTCGGTAGATGCTACATCAAGGGCAATTCCAATTTGTTCGGTTGAATAACCAGCTCCTTCAATGGCCCTAACCATGTATTTCAGGCCATCTTCATTTGATGGTAAATTGGGTGCGAAGCCTCCTTCATCACCAATTCCACCAAGCAAACCATCTTTTTTGAGTTCCTTTTTCAGGGCGTGGTAAGTTTCTACGCCGGCTTGAAGTCCTTCTTTGAAATCATCAAAACCATGAGGCATGACCATGAATTCTTGAACGTCAACATTGGATGCTGCATGAGCGCCACCATTGAGAATGTTTAGCATTGGTACGGGCATCAACCCTCCAGCAACCCCTCCAACATATTTCCACAACGGAAGTTCGTGATACGCTGC
>DASCRS010000065.1:0-3432 GCA_034402455.1 Candidatus Poseidonia sp.
TGGCCTTGGCCAACAACCGCTGATGTTGCACTTCGCGTTTATGCATCCTCTTATTCGAATTTGCTGATTGAAGCCGCTCTTGGTGTTCAATCACTTCTTGCCTCACCCCGTGGTCAGCAAGATGCTCCTCAGTGCTTACGTCACTACGGCGAGTGGAACTTTAATTGCAAACATTCGCCAAAAGATAGGAGCATGCTTCTAGTCACCTGGCTTGAAGAAATCCTCTACCGACAAGAGGTTCATAATCAGTGGTTTTTGGATGGAGCAATCAAGATTGAAGAGCATGATGCTGAACTAACTGCAGTTGCCCAAGTCACATGGGTTGATGCTGATGAGGTCGAGCGAGAATTAGAAATCAAAGCTGTAACAACACATCGATTGGCTGTTGAAGAGGTACAAGAGGGAGTGACAATCCCACCACCTGATTCAGATGTACCCGAATTTCAAGGGCCTGGCTGGTACTGTGATGTCATTTTCGACATATGAGTGGGAGGGCCAAGGGTGGACGCTCGTTCAACGAGGCCAAATCCGCAAGCATCCTCCATCCCGACACCCCACAGCACCCATGGCTCCAGGTAGGGCTGCTCCGTTCCCGGCCTGACCTAATCCCCCGGTTATTCATTTCCCGTTTCCTTCCGGAGACGGTTCATGACACCCGAGTCATGTGGGGGCGAGACATCAACGTCCGCCTACGGGAACCTCGAAGCCGCTCTCGCCGCCCCTAGGCGTTCAGTCCACCATAACGACGCTTTGTGGTACAGGGTACGCCGAGCTCCCCACCTATCCCATCGGGCCCTACTGCCCAGCCTATATGAAATCAGCGTCAAGGTAAATTATTCAGAATCTGCCTCTTCTTCATATTTTGAAGGACATGAAGTCTTGATGGTGCTCGCATCCAAAACATATGTATCTCCTTCCAGCAAAAGAATACCTTCTGCATAAACAGTTCTGTTATCACCCAAACCGTTTGAAACTGCGGCATCGGTATATCTTATCTCCAAAGTAGAGGACTCGCCTTCTAGGATAAATGTCATCGTACCATTGTCGATGCTTCCATCCAAGACCTCACCCCTTACCGCGATTTCTTCCCCAACATGGACATCTGGGTCCTCCATTATCTCATCAACGGTGCGTGTGGGAACTGGTGCCTGGACGAGAACCGTCGCAAGTAGGCCAAGTGTGATAACTGCCCCGACAACCATAATTCTGGTTCTCCTTGACCACATACTATGTTTCACCTCTTGCTCCTTTAGAAACCCTATCAACTTGAATTCTTATCCTTCCCTATGGCGTCATCAAGTGAAGCATAGCCGTTAATACTTAGACGACGATGAATGCCGTTGACGACAGATTTAGTTAGGGATGGACCCTCAAAAACGAAACCACTGTATGCTTGAACCAAAGTAGCCCCTGCGGTAATTTTCTCCCATGCATCATCGGCAGACATGATGCCACCAACCCCAACGATGGGCCATTCACCGTTGGTTAATGTTCTTACAATTCGAATCATCTCAGTTGAACGTTCCAAAAGAGGTCGGCCGCTTAGACCACCTGTTTGCTCGAACACCCTTGCTTCTCGTTGGGTTTTTCCACTTGGACGGGACAAGGTTGTATTGGAGAGAACAATCCCTGATGACCCATTAGAACGAGCCGTATTGACGAAGTGTTTGAGTTGCTGATCAGTGAGGTCTGGTGCCACCTTGACAAGAATTGGTTTTTCAATACCTCTGGAAGACATCTTGCGGTTAACATCGTGACATGCATCAAGAATTTTTATGAGTCCTTCGTCATTTTGCAGTTCACGAAGATTTGGAGTATTTGGTGAAGAAACATTGACAACGAAAACATCGGTAAATGGCCAAAGTGCCTCCATAGTGGCAGCATAATCGTTGTGAGCCTCATCAAGAGGTGTGATCTTTGATTTTCCTAAATTAACCCAAAGAGGGACTCCTAATGCTCCATATTTCGCGAAATGGAAGGATAAATTTTCTGAAATCTGCTGCGAACCTTCGTTGTTAAAACCCATACGATTCACAAGAGCTTGAGTTTTATCGGCTCGAAACATTCTTGGCTTTGGATTTCCATCTTGTTTATGCTGAGTCACGCCACCAATTTCTATGAAACCTAGACCTGTAGCTTCCCAACCGCGAAGAGCAATGGCATTCTTATCCATACCCGCAGCAAGGCCAAACGGGTGCTTATATCGTTGCCCAAAGACTTCCACTGAGACATCCCTTCGAGGATTATATGCCACCTTTAGCACTGACCGAGTGAGAGGATTGTTTGACAAAATTCGCAATAATCTTAGGCTTCTAAGGTGCGCTCGCTCTGAGTCTTGAAACCTCAAGAATGGGCGGCCAAACCAACGATAGAACACGCCCATGACAAGGACTCATGGATGCCATCTTTGAAGACTTGCCTCGCTTTGGACCAAATCATGCGAATCACTGACCCTGCGTGGCCTGCTGTACAAGAAGCAGCACGTATGATGTTACGTGAAGATGGCAGAACAATTGAAGCACCTGCAAGTTTACATCTTTCAATTCAAGAACTGATATTGAAAATGGGGAATAATATGCCTGCACGGCAAACCTTTCCAAAGGTTATCCTTTGCGAACAAGATTCAATTGTTTTTATGACTCAAACAGAAATTCATCCCAGTTTTTTTTGTGGTTTGAAATCCCCTCCAATCCATACACTTTGGATTCCTTTTGAGGCATCTAATATCTGGAGCGACCTTGAAAGGGCAATGCACGACCTACTAGATGCTGGTTATCCTGGATGCCTCGGTTGTGGAGGTCATGATGCTGAAGAAGAATGGGATGAAGACGCCAGTAGGACACGCATGCAGTTAGATTTTGGCTCCTAATATTGCTATGAAATGTAACATTTCATACGTGCGAAAGCATCATCAAAATGGTAAAGGAGGGTTCAAGTATAGTCGTCGGCGGCCCCTATTCATATGTCTATTGTAATCATTGCCGAGAAGCCAAGTGTTGCACAAGACCTCGCCAATGTTCTTGGAGTAGGGAAAAAAACAGACACACACTGGGAAAGTGAAGACATTGTCATCACATGGGCAATAGGTCATCTCCTTCAACTCAAATACATGGATGATTATGATGTTGCATTCAAAGATTGGCGCAAGACCATTGATAGGCTTCCATATGTCCCTGAATCCTTTGAGTACAAACCAATTGGCGGACGGAGTAAATCACAACTTTCTGCGATTATGAAGCTTATCAAGAACAAATCTGTCACAGAAATTGTCAATGCCTGTGATGCTGCTCGTGAAGGTGAATTGATTTTTAGAACCATTGTCCAACACTCAAAGGTCAAAACACCTGTTACCCGAATGTGGATGCAGTCGATGACCTACGAGGCTATGCATTCCGCCTTTGAAAACAGAAAACCTGGTGAAGATTATCAAGA